>JAZONI010000162.1:0-3922 GCA_045654445.1 Bacteroidaceae bacterium
ATCTCCAAACTCGTGCTCCGCAAGGGTCTTGATGCCGGTACCGCCTTTGAGATTCTCTCTATCGACATCGCCGATATTGATATAGGTAAGAACATCGGTGCTACTCTGCAGATGGATCAGGCCAATGCCGACAAGAACATCGCCCAGGCTAAGGCCGAGGAGCGTCGTGCTATGGCCGTGGCCCTCGAGCAGGAGATGAAGGCCAAGGCTGAAGAGGCACGTGCCAATGTGATACAGGCCGAAGCCGAAGTGCCCAAAGCCATGGCCGAAGCATTCCGCAACGGCAACCTCGGCATCATGGATTACTACCGCATGAAGAATATCCAGGCCGACACAGCGATGCGCGACAACATCGCCAAGCCCGATGCTCCGGCAGTGAAATAAGCATAATATCCATAATGGAGAGTTAAGAGGAGAAGAGTGACCCCCATCACCCGATCTCACCTCTTGACTCTTCATTTTTTTTCACATTCTTCTTCACCATTCATCATTGCCTTTCCCTACGGCCGGCGACCTTCGGTTCACCATTCACCATTCACCATTCACCATTCATCATTCACCATTACCCTCCAGCCATGTTTCCTCCCTCCGAACTCATCATCAACGAAGATGGCACCATATTCCATCTTCATATCAAGCCCGAGCAGTTGGCTCGTAAAGTCATTCTTGTAGGCGACCCCGGCCGTGTATCCCTTGTGGCCTCACACTTTGATACCATTGAGTGCGATGTGCAGAGCCGTGAGTTTCATACGATGACAGGCGTATATAAAGGTAAGCGCATCACCGTGCTCTCTACCGGTATCGGGTGCGACAACATTGATATCGTGATGAACGAACTCGATGCCTTGGCCAATATCGATTTTGCCACACGTGAGCAGAAGCCAAGCCTCACCCAACTCGAACTCGTGCGTATCGGTACCTGCGGAGGCTTACAACCTCATACTCCCGTGGGCACTTTTATCTGTTCGCGCAAGAGCATCGGCTTCGATGGTCTGCTCAACTACTACGCGGGCCGCAACGAGGTGTGTGACCTCGCCTTTGAGGAGGCCTTCACCCGCCACATGCAGTGGAACCCACAGAAGGGAGCACCCTACGTCATCGACAACGATGCTGACCTGCTCGCCCGCATCAACCAAGGCGACATGGTCGAAGGCATCACCATAGCTGCCGGTGGATTCTTCGGACCGCAAGGACGCAAGCTACGTATCCCTCTCGAGGACCCCGACCAGAACGACAAGATCATGTCTTTTGAATATGAAGGACACCTCATCACCAACTTCGAGATGGAGAGCTCGGCCATAGCAGGCCTGTCTGCTCTGTTGGGACACAAAGCCATGACCGTATGCATGGTCATCGCCAACCGTCGCGCCAAGGAGGCCAACACGGGCTATAAGAGCACCATCGACTACCTGATAGAAAAGGTGGTGGAGAGAATCTAATGAATTTACAATTGGACAATTTACTATTTGCGATTTTTCCAATCCACTCGCTTACTAGCAGTTCCACAACTCATAACTCATAATTCACAACTCATGGAACCCCTATTCTCATACCCTACCCTCAGTAAGGAAGCTCGCTATGAGCAGTTTCTACGCGACTTCTTGCCTTATATTGCCGACGAACACGAAGAGATAAGCGTACTTGCCAACACTACAGCCGCTCTGCGCCAAGCCTTCGGATGGTTCTGGATAGGATTCTACCTTGTTCGTGACGAGCATCTAGTGCTCGGTCCCTTCCAGGGCGATGTTGCTTGTTATCGCATACGCAAGGGTAGGGGAGTGTGTGGTACGGCATGGGCGGAAGCCACTACACAAGTCGTCCCCGATGTCGAACTGTTCCCCGGACATATCGCCTGCAGCGGAAGCTCACGCTCTGAAATCGTCGTACCTCTTATCGCTCACGGTGCTGTCCGTGCGGTACTTGACATCGATAGCGATAAACTGGCTACCTTTGATGACACCGACCGCCAATACCTCGAGCAGTTGTGCCGATATTTGAGTGACGTGCTGTACTGAATTCTTGTAACTGTCATAAAATCACGGAAGTGTGGTGGGAGTCAAGCAAAAATACACGAAAAAGTGAAAAAAGATGACGATTTATTAGTGTGAACGGGATTTTCTGTTTACATTTGCAGCCTAAACAGTGAGAAAAATGAAAAAGGATATGGTTCTTCACATGGTCATTGTTGACATTCTATCCTATATAATATAGGGAAGTAGTGAGAATCATAGGTATTAGTTTAATATAATGTATAGCCTTTCTCACTTGTGGAGAAAGGTTTTTTGGTTAAAAAGATGATAACAGGTTCAGAAGCTCTTATGCAAGCGCTCATCCACGAGGGAGTCGACACTGTGTTCGGTTACCCTGGCGGCAGTATTATGCCCGTGTTTGATGCCATGTTTGACCATCAGAATGATTTCAAGCAGGTGCTTGTGCGTCACGAACAGGGTGCTGCGCACGCGGCGCAGGGCTATGCACGTTCGTCGGGTAAGGTGGGTGTGTGTATCGTTACCAGTGGCCCTGGAGCTACCAACACGATTACAGGTGTGGCCGATGCCATGCTCGACAGTACGCCTATCGTAGTCATTGCCGGACAGGTAGCCGCAGGGTTCCTCGGTACTGACGCCTTTCAGGAGGTAGACCTCGTGGGTGTGACACAGCCTATCACGAAGTGGAGCTATCAGGTGCGCCGTCCCGAGGATATCGCTTGGGCGGTAGCGCGTGCCTTCCATATCGCAGGTTCGGGTCGCCCCGGTCCTGTAGTGCTCGACTTTGCTAAGAACGCACAGGTGGGCATGGTTGACTTTGCTCCCGCGACCATCGGTGTGGAGCGTGGCTATATCGCAGTGCCTGAGACAAATCCCCAAAGCATCGCTGAGGCAGCTGCACTCATCAACGCAGCCGAGCGCCCCTTGCTCCTCTCCGGACAGGGTGTAGAGTTGGGTAATGCTACCGAAGAACTGCGTGCCTTCGTAGAGAAGGCCGACATTCCTGTAGGATGTACCTTGCTGGGACTCTCTACCTTACCTCATGGTCATCGTTTGCGCAAGGGTATGCTGGGTATGCACGGCAACTTAGGCCCGAACGTGAAGACCAACGAATGTGACCTGCTCATCGCCGTGGGTATGCGATTCGACGACCGCGTGACGGGTCGCCTCGATGCTTATGCAAAGCAAGCCAAGGTGATACACCTGGATATTGACCCAGCAGAGATAAACAAGAACGTACATGCCGATGTGGCCGTATTGGGCGATTGCAAGGACACCCTCGCACGTCTCACTGCAGCCATCGAAGAGCGCAAACATACCGAGTGGATTGATAGCTTTGCTCCCTACGAGGAGAAAGAGTATAACGAAGTCATCCGTGAGGCCATACATCCTGAAGAGGGTCCGCTGCGCATGGGTGAAGTTGCCCGTGCCGTGAGCGAGGCTTCGGGCAACAAAGCCATCCTTGTAACTGATGTAGGTCAGAACCAGATGATGTCGGCCCGCTACTTCCAGTACACGCAGAAGCGCAGCATCATCACTTCGGGCGGATTGGGTACGATGGGATTCGGTATCCCTGCTGCCATTGGTGCTACTTTTGGTGCTCCCGACCGCACCGTATGTCTCTTCATGGGCGACGGTGGCATACAGATGAGCATCCAGGAGTTCGGTACTATCATGGAGACCGGTGCGCCGGTAAAGATGATTTTGCTCAACAACAACTACCTGGGTAACGTGCGCCAGTGGCAGGAACTCTTTTTCGGCAAGCGCTACTCTTTTACCCCGATGGCCAATCCCGACTACATGAAGATAGCTGAGGCTTATAGCATCCCCTCGCAAACTGTCACAGAGCGTGCTGACCTTGCTGATGCTATCCACGCTATGCTCACCACCGATGGACCGTACCTACTTGAGGTCGCTATCATGCAGGGTGAGAA
>JAZONI010000163.1:0-7207 GCA_045654445.1 Bacteroidaceae bacterium
AATGAAAAATCCTTTTGACCTTTCTCTTTACCTTGTCACCGACCGCCCTCTCTCGGGTGGTCGTGACATAGCTTGGATAGTGCGTGAGGCCGCTGCTGGCGGTGTCACCATGGTGCAACTACGCGAGAAGGAGTGCTCTACGGCAGAATTTGTTGCCCTTGCCCGCGAACTGAAGACAGCCCTACAGCCACTCGGCATACCACTCATCATCAATGACCGTGTAGATATAGCGCTCGCCGTGGATGCCGATGGCGTACACATCGGGCAGAGCGATATGCCCTATGAGATAGCTCGCGCCTTGCTCGGTAAAGAGAAGATTATAGGTCTCTCGGTAGAGACCATGGAAGAGGTCATCGCTGCCAATGCGCTCGATGTAGACTATATCGGCATATCGCCCGTATATGCCACCCCCACGAAGACTGATACGCTCACTCCCTTCGGCCTCGAGGGCATAGAGGAGGTGATGCGGCTCTCGCGCCATCGCTGCGTAGCTATCGGGGGTATGGACCGTGATACCATCGGGGAGATCATTGCCCGAGGCGTAGAGGGCGTGGCTGTAGTGTCGGCCATCGTAGCAGCAGAGTCGCCGCGCGAGGCCTCAGAGGAGTTGGCAGCAATCGTGCGGGGGCTTCGCCCCGAGACATCCGAGTTCTCCGAGTACTCAGACAAGAACTTTCAACTTTCAACTTTCAACTTTCAACTCGCCAAGGTTCTCACCATTGCCGGCAGCGACTCGGGTGGAGGAGCAGGCATACAGGCCGATATCAAGAGCATCTCGGCCAACGGATGCTTTGCTGCATCGGCCATCACAGCCATCACGGCACAGAACACGCTCGGCGTGAATGCTGTTGAGGGGCTTTCCATCGATATTGTGGAGGGACAAATTGATGCTGTGCTCAGCGATATTGGTACCGACAGCGTGAAAATCGGTATGTTGCATTCCGCCGAGGTGGTACATTGTGTGGCACGTATGCTACGCAAGTATAATGTCACCAATATCGTGCTTGACCCTGTGATGGTGTCTACCTCGGGACACAAACTCATCGAAGATAGCGCCATCGAAGCACTGAAGGGCGAACTGATACCTATGGCGCGTGTCATCACCCCTAATATCCCTGAAGCAGAGGTGTTGCTTGGCGAAAGCATCGACAAGCAAGATGACTTACCGACAGCAGCACGCCGCTTGGCCAAGATGTATGGTGTGTCGGTACTCTTGAAGGCTGGACATTTAAAAAACGACGAACTCATCGATGTTCTTTATAATCGCGAGACCGATGAGCTGGTCGAACTTAATGCATGTCGTGTTGATACACGCAATACTCACGGTACAGGTTGCACGCTCTCATCAGCCTTTGCTGCCCAACTGGCCAAAGGATTATCGCTCACTGAAGCCGCCCGCGCTGCCAAGGCCTATATCAACGCAGCCATTGTCCATGGAGCGAATCTAACGATAGGACATGGGCACGGACCTGTGCATCATTTCTACTCAACTTTCGCAAGTGAGAAAGCGAGGTAGTTAAATGGAGTTAAAAGGAGATTGCACTTGGGGAGATAAAGGCCAATAGTCTTTTCGCGTATAAGAAGAATTGTCTTTGGCCCCTACGGGTGGCGACCTAGGTCGGCATTTAACTCCATTTATCTTCTTTTATCTCCTTAAACTTCTAAAAGTTGAGTCCAGCGAAACTTAAGTTAAGGAATAAAAAACATACTTAAAAATATAGTTTTCGCAAATAATCTATCGGAACTATGCGCCTTTTTTGTACTTTTGTATAATCTTAGATGAAGTATATGGAAAAGAAGCGCATTATCATAGTGGGACCAGCCTACCCTTATCGAGGTGGAATAGCCGATTTCAACGAACGATTGGCTCGTGAGTTTCAGCGCGAAGGCCATGAGGTGATAACCTATACCTTCACGTTGCAATATCCCAACTTCTTGTTCCCGGGAAAGACGCAATACTCCACAAGTGCTGCGCCCGAAGACTTAACTATCGTGCGTAAGGTTCACTCTGTCAATCCATTCAACTGGATTAAGGTAGGCCGCGAAATACGTCGACAGCGCCCCGACATGGTAATGATACGTTTCTGGCTCCCCTTCTTGGCTCCATGCTTGGGTACCATTGCCCGTATCATACGTCGTGACAAGCAGATTAAGGTAGTGGGATTGCTCGATAATGTCATTCCTCATGAGCATCGCATCGGTGACCGGGTATTTGCCCGCTATATGATAAAATCACTGGAAGGATATGTGGCCATGTCGGAAGCCGTATTGGCTGATGCAAAAAGTTTCGATGACAGCAAGCCGCTAGCACTTACTCCTCACCCTCTCTACGATAACTTCGGAGCTAAAGTGACACGTGAGGAGGCAATCGCACATTTAGGGCTTGATGCCGAGATGCATTATATCCTCTTCTTCGGACTCATACGTGACTACAAGGGCCTAGACCTCTTGCTACGCGCCTTTGCCGATGAACGTTTGCGTAGTAAAAAGACCAAACTCATCGTGGCGGGAGAGTTCTACAGCAATGCCGAACTATATGAACAACTAGAACGCGAATTGGACATTACCCAACACATCGTCTGGTACAAGGAGTTTATTCCCGCCGACCAAGTGCGTTATTTCTTTGCTGCTGCCGACCTTGTAGCACAACCTTACAAAACAGCGACACAAAGTGGTATCACACAGATAGCCTACCATTTCGAGCGTCCCATGCTGGTGACTAACGTAGGCGGATTGGCTGAAATAGTCCCCAATGGAAAAGTGGGCTATGTGGTGGAACCAAATGCACAAGATATCGCCAATGCGTTAGTTGACTTCATTGATAACAAACAAGAGGAGGACTTCCATGCAGGCATCATTGAAGAGAAGGCTAAATATGCATGGAGCAATATGACTGCTGCCCTATTCAATGTAGCCGACAAAATAAGGAAATAACCCATGCGCGTACTCATTATCAACACCACGGAACGTCAAGGCGGACCGGCAATAGCAGCCTATCGCCTTACTGAGGCCTTGAAAAATAATGGCATCAAGGCAAAGATGTTGGTACGCCGTAAAAGTAGCGAGCAAGTAACGACGGTAATCGCCGAGCACACACTGGCTAACCGATTGAGTATATTCAGAGAAAGGATATTGGTTGCCCTACACACCCACCTTCGCCGTAACCGTATCTACACCATCGACCTAGGAAAGTCAGGAAGCGATATAACCGACCTTCCAGAGTTCAAACAAGCCGATGTCATTCACTTACATTGGATTAATGACGGTATGCTGTCATTGTCTTCCGTAGAAAAGATTGTCGCTTCGGGAAAGCCCATCGTATGGACCTTGCACGACATGTGGCCTTTTACTGGCATATGCCACTATGCACACGACTGCGACCACTATACAGAGCACTGCCATGATTGTCCCCAACTGAGCAGCCGGAAGCATCATGATGTGGCTTATAAGACATTTGATCGAAAGAAACAACTCTTACAGGGTGCCCGCATACAGTTTGTTGCTTGTAGCCATTGGCTCGGCAACATGGCGAGCAATAGCCGATTGCTCAGGGACCGCAAAATTATGTGCATTCCCAATGCAATAAACATCAACCTTTTCAGACCACGCAATAAACGTATGGCACGCGAAGCCGTAGGACTCCCTTTCGACAAGCGACTAGTGCTTTTCAGTTCGCATACACTGAACGACGAACGAAAAGGCTTCCATTATCTGAAAGAGGCACTGAAACGGTTCTCGCAAGAACACACAGAGTGGAATGGGAAACTAGGTGTTGTGCTTATCGGAAAGAATATAGATGCTACCCTATATAATGATATACCTTTCGATGTATACCCCTTGAGATACATTGCCGAAGAAAAGCGGTTGGCTGACATTTACAATGCTGTTGACCTTTTTGCCATCCCCTCACTACAAGATAATTTGCCCAATACAATTGTTGAGGCAATGGCTTGTGGAGTTCCTTGCATCGGATTCAATGTGGGTGGTATACCTGAGATGATAGACCATCTGCACAATGGTTATATTGCCGAATACAAGAACATTGGTGACTTTGCTGCAGGTATCCATTGGTTACTCACCGAAGGCGAATACGACCTGTTGAGTCACGAAGCAGCACGTAAAGCCGCTAACACATATGGCGAGAATAGTGTTGCCATGAAATATATAAGTATATACAACCGTATTACTGGAAAGAACGAATAACAACTATAAACATCTGAATATTATGTTTGCAAAAGAAACCTACATCCGACGCCGCCAGCAGTTGAAAGATACGCTGAAGAGCGGTCTGTTGCTCTTTCTCGGCAACGATGAGTGTGGCATGAACTATGCCGATAACACCTATCACTTCCGTCAAGACTCTACATTTCTCTACTTTTTCGGTTCTGACTATGCCGGTTTGGCAGCCATTATCGACATCGATGAGGATCGCGAGATTATCTTTGGCGATGAGTTGACCATTGACAGCATTATCTGGATGGGTATACAACCCACCATCCGTGAAAAAAGCGAACGTGTAGGCATCCGTGAGACATTGCCCATGAGCGAACTGAAGAGTTATCTTGATCGCGCTGCCGCCAAAGGACAACCCATACATTATCTGCCTCCTTACCGTGGCGATCATAAACTGTGGTTGGCCGAACTACTCGACAAACAGCCTGCCGAAGTAGCAACAGGCTCATCAGTGCCTTTCATTCGTGCCGTAGTGAACCAACGTAACTACAAGAGTGCCGAAGAGATTGCACAGATTGAAGAGGCTATCAATACAAGCGTGGAGATGCACGTGACTGCCATGCGTACCGTGCGCCCTGGCATCAAGGAGAGCGAAGTGGCTGCAGCAGTTACCGAAGTAGCCATGCGCAACGGGGGTAATTTGTCATTCCCAGTTATCGCTACCATCAACGGACAGACACTCCACAATCATTGCCATAGCAACGTGCTGAAGGAGGGCCAGCTATTCCTTCTCGATGCAGGTGCCGAAAACACAATGCACTATGCCGGCGACCTCACCTCTACTATGCCCGTAAGCACTCATTTCACTGAACGCCAAAAGACTGTATACGACATTAATCTCCGTGCCTACCGCACTGCAGTGGCCGCTCTGCGCCCAGGCATTACCTATCGTGAAGTGCACATGATGGCTGTCACCGAGATTTGCAAGGGAATGAAAGAGTTGGGTCTGTTGCAAGGCGACCCTGCAGAGGCTGCCAATGCTGGTGCCTACGCTCTCTTCATGCCTCATGGTCTAGGACATATGATGGGACTCGATGTTCACGATATGGAGAACCTTGGCGAAGTATACGTAGGCTATGACGGCCAGCCCAAGAGCACACAGTTTGGTTTCAAGTCATTGCGCCTAGCCCGCAAACTCGAACCCGGCTTCGTGTTCACCATTGAACCGGGTATCTACTTCATCCCCGAGCTCATCGACAAGTGGCGTGGCGAGAAGATGTTTACTGATTTTATCTGCTACGACAAACTCGATGCTTGGAAAGACTTCGGCGGCATACGCAACGAAGAGGACTACCTGATTACCGAAGACGGCTCACGCCACCTCGGCAAGCACAAGCCCTGCACCACTGATGAGATAGAGGCTGAACGTAACCGATAACACAAAGAAATCCCGATGAAAAGGCCGTATCCCATATTATTGGCGTTCACTGTGCTACTGGCACTGCATGCCTGCACACGCTCATATGAGATTTACAGCACCAAATATCGGGTATCTTTTTCATGCGATATAAGCCTACCGCCTTTCAACAGCCTCAACACGTTAGGGCATTTCCTTGCCGTGCGCCCTACTGCTGCAAAGGATGGATACAAGGTAAGACTTCCCAATGGGAAAGAACAGCAGTTTCCCTATACGGAGATACAGAACCGTATATTTGAGTTTGGTCTTGCAGGTATCCTCATCGGCCGCCCCTACTTTGGTGAAGGTGAGATATATGCCTACGATTTGGCCTGTCCACAATGCGACAAATCATCGGCACGCCTCACCGCCAATACAGACGGCATAGCCACGTGCGCTAAATGCGGAAATGTATATGACCTCAACAATAGTGGTATGGCGCTGAACAGCGACAGCCGTCCTCTATATCGTTATCGAACAAGACTAAACGGGAACACCCTAATCATACAAAACTAATAGTAATAGTATACATACAATGAAACCTATCGTAAGCATTATCATGGGCAGTACCAGTGACCTGCCCGTAATGGAGAAGGCTGCTGCATTCCTTAATGACATGCAGATACCCTTCGAGATGAACGCCCTCTCGGCTCACCGTACACCCGAAGCCGTTGAGGCATTTGCCAAAGGTGCTGCCGAGCGCGGCATCCGTGTTATCATCGCTGCAGCTGGTATGGCCGCTCACCTCCCCGGTGTGATTGCCGCCAGCACTACAGTACCCGTTATCGGTGTGCCCATCAAGAGTACGCTCGAAGGCATGGATGCTCTCTTGGCTATCGTTCAGATGCCTCCCGGCATACCTGTAGCCACCGTAGGCATCAATGCCGCGCAAAATGCAGGTATCCTTGCCGTACAGATGCTCGCGCTTTCTGACACCGATCTCGCCACTCGTTTCGCCGCCTTCAAAGAGGGGCTCAAACGTAAGATTGAGAAGGCCAATGAAGAACTCAAGACCGTAAGCTACGAGTATAAGGTCTAATATAGGCAATAATATAGCTGTTGTCCAAGTCTCAGGATTGTCCCCATAAATTAGGGGGCCAACGCGGAACCTTTAGGTCGCTGAAAGCAATGATAGCGTTGGTTGCGACGGCAGCGCGGAGCATTAGCGCTGCTTGCGACAAAGGGGAGGTTTATCTCCCCCAGAGGAGCGTGCTTTAGCACCATACCTTCAGCTTCATAAAGGAGTTTTAAGCGGAGGGGGGGGGTATTGAATTCAGACGCACTGTCCCCCAGACAGGGGGACAGTGCAGGACAGTGCTGTCGGCTAAAGCTGAGCGATTCGTTCAACCTAATACAGCTATAGGGGCTTATAAATGAAAAACAACCGCCTATTCACATGAGATATTGAATTGATGAAACTTTATCGGACACCAATAAAATGAAAACGTCTAACTAACTGTCCCTCTGTTTATAGAGGGACGAGCCCGAAGGGCGGAGGGAGTTCCAAACGAAGTGCGGAGTAATATTTTTCTTATTTGTTTTCTCTACGCGCTATGCTTGTAACGCCCCCGCCCTGTG
>JAZONI010000164.1:0-3203 GCA_045654445.1 Bacteroidaceae bacterium
ATAATACAGATCTTTTTACTACGCGCTACGCTTGTAACGCCCCCGCCTCTTCGAGGCACCCCCTCTATAAACAGAGGGGGATTTTGCAAAGCGCTCACTATAAGCATAGTAGGAATATCGCTTATATCGAACTCACGTTAATATAAAAAGCAGTAGAAATGATTAATTCTAAATTTTGATTTGTCTGACATCGATGCGCATGACGGTCAAGAGTTCCTGCAGGTGGAGCAATGAATCGACCTGTCCTTCGTAACGACTGGTCCCCACGCCAATCTTCACTCTATGTGCTACGGGGAAGTACTCGATAGAGAAGAGGGTATCGCCCTGCTCGACCTTATAGTAGGTCCAGTAGCGCTGGCTGCCCCACTGGCCACTACCGTGGGCATGGTAGAGGAAGCCATGCTCACGGCAGAATTGCTCCAGGGTATCGATAACGGAAACGGTGCTCATAGTCTCTCCTCCAAAGGTTTAGCTGCCTCGTCGGCAAGGAACTGGGCGAGGGTGCGCCCGTCGTCGGTGTAGAGGGTGTTCATCTCCTCGCGAGTGACCCTGCGTCCGCCATGCATGTAGTGCGAGGCTTCGAGCATGATGCGCGAGCCGCGATACTCGACGAAGCAAATCTCTTCGCCCGTCTTGGGGTTGGTGAGTACCTTGCCTTGGCAGGGGGTGAGATACTTCATGCCAGTCTTGAACTGGAGTGTGCTACCCTCACGACCGACGAGTTTGAAGAAGCCCGTGCGAGCCACATCCCTGGGCACTCCCTTGTGAACAAGGTGGTGAGGCAATTCGCCGATGTAGTTACGATTGTCTTCCGCTACGAATACTTTGTCTGAGTGCTTAAACATGTCCATATCTTTTCTTTTTCTTATTGGTTACATACATAATATAGTAACAAAGAGGAAAAAATTCAAAAATCGGAGTAACTTTTTTTTGAGGGGATGCAAATTCCTTTACTTTGGCTGCTTCGACTTGCGTTCTTCGTTGACCTCTACACTTCCATCTGAGCGGTGCCTTATCACTAGGATGAAATCATTGAGCCACCATACAAGATAGATGCAAAAGGCTATCAAGACAATCGCCCAAAGGCTAAGACACACAGTACTGATAGTCCCTGCACTACTATAGCGTGCAATCAATGGCAAGCACACACATAGGAGGATGCCTATGGTGATGAGGGTACGTTTGAAGCTGAATGTGGGCTTAGCCACCAGTTTAGGACGGTCGGTGCGGAGGTCGGGGATATGGATGCGGAGGCTGTGTAGCTTATCGAGGGCCTCGGCAATGAGTCGCTGGCACTCGTCATTGAGCTGCTGCAGGAGTTTTGTCGCTGATGAGATGCTACGCTCCTCGGTGCGCTGCATGAGGGCATCGACCTTGGCGGTGTTTGCCTTAATCTTCTTGGCTACTGCGTTGAACTCCTCTTCAAGATAGCGACCATACTGGAGGGCAAAGGAGATGCGATTGTGCGCCTTCTTAGGCTGGGGCTTGTCGCAGAAGGGGAACTGCCAGAAACGGCGCTCGACGAGTTTGAAGGAGGACTTGAAGGTATCCTCCTCGGCACGCAGCTCGGCCAACGTTGCTGCAAAGGACTCAGCACACTGTACATCCCAATCTGCCAACAGATGACGATAGTCGGCCTCCAGAGCCACGAGCTGAGCCTGTTGCTGGGGCGTAGGTGCCGCATGAGCCTCATGCTCCTTGGAAACGCCATAGTGACGAAGCCTATCGGCTGGCATGGCTTCGACGGAGATGACCTCGCGCCAACCAGCAGGATGCGTCTGATTGAGCTGCTCCACATAGTGGGGCTCATACTCGGGCATGACATAGATGCGGGCCTTGACAACGCACCGCATGGCCTCCTCGGAAAACGCTATCGCGGTGTCGGCACCATAGAGGTAGAGGTCGGCTTCGAGCTCTTCGCAGAGGTCGAGCGGATACTCGAGGATCCTGACACTGGCAGGGACATACATCTCCTTGAAGTCAACTTCGATGAAGGTTCCCTCTTCGATGCGATCTACGCCTGGGGCGATGGTGATGACACCATCCGTGATGGTATACTTTACATTGGGTTGTTGCATAGCTTTTTCTTTTTTGTTGCAAATATAGCTTAATTTACAAATTTACAATTTACTATTTATTTACAATTTAACTATTTGATAATTTAGTCCGCACGAAGTGCGGAGGGGGTCTAAAAAGGGGGAGGGGAGGGGGGCTTCATCTCCTAAAATCCTATTCTCTTGACCGCCGACTTGGAGTCGAGCTTCTCAGTAGCGCAGTAGCCCTGTAGGGTGTGGAGCAGACTTTCGGGGTCGCCATGGAGCACAGCGTGGATGGCATGCTTGCGGGCGATGTTCTCTATCTGTCCGCCACTGAAGTCGTAGGCCGCGGCGAGCGTGGTGGCATCGGTGGCGGTGAGCTCGGGTATCATCTGCTGCCAGATGAGGCTGCGTACCGAGGCATCGGGCTTGTCGAAGCGTATCTTATAGAGGAAGCGGCGCTCGAAGGCAGTGTCGAGATTGTCGGCGAGGTTGGTGGTGGCGATGAGGATGCCGTCGAGCGACTCCATCTCCTGGAGGATGATGTTCTGGATGGTGTTCTCCATCTTGTCCACCGCATTGGTGGCGCCACTCTTGCGGATGCCGATGATGGCATCGGCCTCGTTGAAGAGGAGGATGGGAGCCACCTCGGAGCGACTCACCAGCTCACGATAGCGGTCGAAGAGGGCCTTGATGTTCTTCTCCGAGTCGCCCACCCACTTGCTCTTGATTTGCGGCACATCGACCACCATGATGTCGCGCCCCGTCTGACGAGCCAGTTGGTAGACTGTCTCGGTCTTGCCCGTGCCGGGGCCTCCGTAGAAGAGACACGAGAAGCCGTGGCGGAAGCCGCGCTGCTGCATGCGTTCGCGTATCTGGGCATACTGCTTGGGAGCGAAGAAGGTGCCCAGCTCATTCACCTGATGCTCGATGGCCTCGGGGTAATACATCGGCTTTGCAGTGAGCGTGGCGTGGCCCAGCACATCGGCAATCTTCTCCTCTGTGCCACTGAGCTTCATCTCTGCCAGCAGGGTACGCTTGGCATGGGCAGTGAGGCAATAGCTGTTGGTGTCGGCTATGCCATCGACGGAGCGGTGCTCGATGAGGCCACGCTGCATGAGGCGATGCTCGGCACGGCGCAGCTCGCCCTTGGCACGAGTGAAGGCA
>JAZONI010000165.1:0-12837 GCA_045654445.1 Bacteroidaceae bacterium
CTCATGCTCGGTGCGGAGCACGAGTACGTCGGGCTGGATACCGAGCGACTGCAACTTCTGCACAGAGTGCTGTGTGGGCTTGGTCTTGAGCTCACCGGCAGCTGCGAGGTAGGGTACATAGGTGAGGTGTACGCAGAGGGCATTGCGGCCAAGCTCAAACTTGAGCTGACGTACGCTCTCCATGTAGGGCAGTGACTCGATGTCGCCTACGGTACCACCAATCTCGGTGATGATGAAGTCAAACTGTGATGTAGTGCCCAGTGACTTCACGTTGCGCTTGATCTCGTCGGTGATATGAGGTACTACCTGGATGGTCTTGCCATGATATTCGCCACGGCGCTCGCGGTCGATAACGCGCTTATAGATACGTCCGGTAGTGATGTTGTTGGCCTTGGTCATGTTCACTCCGAGGAAACGTTCGTAGTGTCCGAGGTCGAGGTCGGCTTCATGACCGTCAACTGTCACGTAGCACTCGCCGTGCTCGTTAGGGTTGAGTGTACCAGGATTGATGTTGATATACGGGTCAAACTTCTGAATGGTCACATTGTAACCGCGAGCTTGAAGCAGCTTGCCGATAGAAGAAGATATGACGCCCTTACCGAGTGATGAGGCTACGCCTCCAGTCACGAAGATGTACTTTGTTTCAGCCATAACTCAAAATAGTTTATATGTACAGTAATATTATTTTTTTCCAAGCTGCAAAGTTAGTGATTTTTGGAAAAATGAACGAATAAAAAGCCCAATTAGTTGCTAAAAATACGAAAAAAAAGGGTCGGGCGTGGATGTTATTGTAAAAATGTCTAAATTTGCGGGAAAAATAGTTTTTTACATTTTATTGTTTGTACATGATAAATATGAAAAGAATGCGTATTTTTGGAGGGCTTGTGGCCGCTTGTTCGGCCTTGTCTGCTACTCCGATACTGCCTACTGATTCGTTGGTACAGGCCGTTGTGCCTGCTGATTCTGCTACTACATTGACCGTAACTGATAGTTTCGTGGTTGATAGCTTGGTTGCCGTAACTGATAGTTTGGTTGCTATTGCCGATAGTGCGATTGTTACTAATGTCGACTCCGTAGGTCCGGTAAGAATAGATTCGATGGCAATTGCTTTGCGCCCACTTGTAAAGGTCGATTCAACGGCTTTGCTTATGGAAAAGGTGAAGGCGGTGACAGACATGATTGCCGATCGTTCATTGCTTGATGCCCACTTGGTGAAAGAGGTGTTTTCAGATACAGCGATTGTGAATAAGTATAATCGTTTGTTGGATAAGATGGTAGACGAATATTCCAAGGAGGTGGTAGAACTCAATATCCATGATTCGGTATCTGTCAACCCACTTTACTTCCGTTTGTTTGCTCCGCTTACTTTGTATAAGAGCCCGATAAGTCGTGCGATGAATCTGGCTAAGGACGAGCCTCTCACCTTGGACGATAGCTTGTGTATCGCCGCCATGGCGAGCGGTCGTGACTTGCGTCTGCTCAATGAGCTCGACCGTATCTTGCTCTCTACCTATCTTTCTGATCCCGTACGGGTTCAAATGACTGAGGATGAACTGAGAGCAAGTCAGAGCGTATGTGACGAGACTATTAAGAATACGGGCGATGCCAAGTTGAATTTAGAGGCTACTCTTGCCAATCCGTTGGCCGAGGTGAAGCAAGCCGAGTTGGCTACCGATATGGTGGTTCATAAACCTAACTTCTGGAAAACCAAGGGTACCTTCTCTACGCAGTTGACCGAGTCGTATTTCTCGCCCAACTGGTATCAAGGTGGTGTGAACAACATCAATATGTTGTCAATGCTTACTCTTGAGGCCAATTATAACAATAAGCGCAAGGTGCAGTGGGATAACAAGTTGGATGCTCGTATCGGTTTCTATCAGAACCAAGGAGATGAGATTCAATCCAACCAAGACCTCTTGCGCTTGACCTCGAAGTTGAACCTCAAGGCTATCCGAAACTGGAACTACACCATCGAGGCGCAGGGAAACACGCAGATGATGCAACACTTCGATGGTGATAATCTGAAATCTCGCTTTATGGCACCGGCCGATGCATCACTTACCATCGGTATGGACTTTAAGAAGGGTTTCAAGAAAGGAAGCATCTCGGTTTATCCAGGTCCCTTGTCATATAAGATGACCTATGTGGCTGTTGAGCGCTTGGCTACAAGTTATGGCTTGGAAGAGGGTAAGAAAATCCGTAGCGACCTTGGTTCGAAATTGGAGGTGAACTTTGATTATAAGATATCAGACAATATCAGTTATAAGACCCGTTTCTACTACTTTACCGGTCGTTATGAGTATGTACAGGTGGATTGGGAAAATACGCTGAACTTCCAGGTGAGCAAGTATATCTCTACCAAGCTGTTCTTCCACACCCGTTACGATGATTTGGTGAGTCCGAACGAGAATTGGGGCTACATGCAATTTAAGCAGTACTTGATGTTCGGATTGAATTATTCATGGTAAGGATAAACGATTAGGTCCTGTACTTGATAGGTCCTTGTTTATGAAAGGTTGAGGCTTGGTCTCAACCTTTTTTCGTATCTATTTGTTAACCTGTTTGTATTACCTTAAATCTTTAACTCCAGATTTGCCATGTTTCCCAAGCAGGATATACAGCTAGCCCTTCATTTGTCGGCTTTTATGCTCAGCCTGTTGCTTGTCATCAGTATATCCATTGACACCTTTAGGGGTATTCCTTTCTATAGTGATAGCAACTACCTTGACTTGCAGTTTTGGATATGTGTGTTGCTTATTATCCTGTTTGCTCTTGAGGTTTACAATGCCGATGATTCGTGGCGTTATTTTGGGCGTCATATCTTCTTCCTTCTGCTCATCATTCCCTATCTCACATTGTTCGATTGGTTTGGTGTGAGTTTATCTACCGAGATGGAGTTCCTCTTCCGTTTCATCCCCCTTGTGCGCGGTTATATAGCCTTCACGGTCATTGCCTATGCCCTGATGCGCGATCTTGCGGCAGGCCTGCTCATTACCTATATTGTCGTGCTTTTCTCTTTCATCTATTATTGTAGTCTCATCTTCTATGTGCTTGAGGTAAATACCAATCCCATGCTCCATAACTTTTGGGATAGTTTATGGTATTCATGTATGACGGCTACTACCGCCGGTTGTAACATACAGGCCGTCACCACGGTGGGTAAGGTGATATCTGTGCTCCTCGCTTTGTCGGGTATGATGCTGTTGCCGGTCTTCACGGTTTATCTGACTAACATAATCCGCTACGGCCACATAGAAAAGGATGATATACAAAATTAGGAGACTCACGCGAGTCTCCTAATTGGTTTATCTGATAGCCTTTATTGCCGCTTCGTAGTTCGGCTCTGTTGTTATTTCGGGTACCAGTTCGGCATGGCATATCGTGCCATCGGGTGCTACCACTATCACGGCACGTGCCAGAAGTCCGGCTAGTGGCCCGTCCATTATTGATAATCCGTAGTCGCTACCGAAGGTGCCCTCTCTGCGGAAGTCCGATAACACCAATGCATTCTCTATACCTTCGGCACCGCAGAATCGGCCTTGCGCGAATGGTAGGTCGCGCGAGATACATAAGACTACCGTGTTGTCAAGCGATGCGGCCAACTGATTGAACTTACGCACTGATGTTGCGCACACACCGGTATCGATGCTGGGGAAGATGTTCATGACGACATATTTGTCTTTACATTCGCTCAGTGTGAATGTAGAGAGGTCGTTCTTTACCAATTTCACTTCCGGTGCTCTTTGTCCTGTGGCGACAAACGTGTTGTCAAGATGGATGGTATTTCCTTTAAACTTTGTTGTTGTCATAATCCGTGTAGTAATAAGGTTTTCTTCATTAAAAACGTAGTTGTATCTTTATTGTTTTCGTGCAACAAAGATACGCGTAGTTTCTTTTCTGTACAAATAGACAGAGCCTATCGGGTTATAGAGGCCTTCAGGTTTCGGTGGCGATCCCTTCTTGTGTATGTCGATGTAGTGGTTACATTACCCCTTGTTTTCCTTGCTACAATCGGGGCAGGTTCCTATGGCGATGTAGTTGATGCGTTGCACGCTGAATCCTTCGGGGAGTTCGACGGCGGGTACGCGGTGTTCGTTGAGGCATATGGTGCGCCCGCATTGTAGGCATCGGAAGTGCAGGTGATGGTCGTCGTGCTCGCCATCGTCGTGTCGCGAGTGACATAGTTCGTAGCGTGTGGCACCGCCACCGTCATCGATGAGGTGGAGTAGGCCATGGCGTTCGAAGAGGGTGAGCGTACGGAATATGGTAGATCTGTCGGCGGGGTGGAGTAGGGTCTCCAGGTCGCGCAGGGTGAGCGTGTGGTCAGCCTTGCTGAAACATTCGAGCACAAGCATGCGCATGGCCGTAGGCCTGATGCCGTGGTGCAGTAGTTTCTCCTCCTGTTCGTTCATGGTGCGTGTCGGTGTCGGCGTTTATGAGAATACCTCCAGGAAACGTATCTTCTCGTGAGGGGTGACGGTCACCTGGTTCGTCGAGGCGGGTATCAGCAAGGTGTCTCCTGTGCGCAGGGCAACGCTCTTGTTGCCGGCTTTTACTGTGCCTCGGCCTGCCACACATATATATATGATGAAGGAGTCCAGTTCGGAGTAGTCACATTGCATCGGCTCGGTGAGGTCGTATACCGATGTGGTGAAGTAGGGGCACTCTACGATGGGCGCGGCAGTGTTCGTGGTACGTGCATAGGGTATGCGGTATTCTTTTTGCACCTCGTAGTCGATGGCATCTTTGGCCTGATGGGTATGTAGTTGGCGCATGTTGCCGGCGGTGTCGCGTCGGTTATAGTCGAATATGCGGTAGGTGATGTCGCTGGTTTGTTGTATCTCGGCGATGAAACATCCGGCTCCGATGCTGTGTACGCGTCCGGCCGGCATGTAGTAGGCGTCGCCCGGATGCACCTCGTCATAGTGTAGCGCATCGGCGAAGGTCCCCTCGCGTACAATCTTCACATATTCCTCTTTGGTCAGCGGTTGTGCCAATCCTGAGCAGATACGTGCTCCTCGGTCGGCGTCGATGACATACCACATCTCGCTCTTCCCGTTGGTGCCATGGCGTTGGCGTGCCAGAGTGTCGTTGGGGTGCACCTGTATGGAGAGGTCGCGCTGGGCATCGATGAACTTGATGAGCAGGGGAAAGGTGGTGCCGAAGCGTTCGTAGTTGTCGCGCCCCACGAGTTGCTCTCGGTGTTTCTCGATAAGTTCCACAATGGTCAATCCGCGTTCGGGGCCCTCGGCTACCACAGACAGGTTGCCGGGCACGGCAGAGAGTTCCCAACTCTCGCCCACCTCGCGCATATGTGAAGATATCTGCTTGAATGAGAGGATACGGCTACCTCCCCAAAGCAGTTGTTTCAGTATTGGTTGGAACTTATACATGCCCATTTTCGCGTTTAGTTTGCAAAGAAACAAACTTTTCAGCGAAAAAGAAACTTTTGATTACATAATTTATTGTAAAAATAGTTACCTTTGTACAATGACAACTATGTAGCAATACTATGAGTGAGCAGACATATACCCCTGAAGAGTTGCAGCAAGAGTTGAACTACCTGCAACTACTCTCGCGCAGCTTCCGCAATACTGCCGAGGCCAGCACCGAGATTATCAACCTTGAGGCCATCCTCAACCTCCCCAAGAGCACCGAGCACTTCCTGGCCGATATACATGGCGAGCACGAAGCCTTCCAGCACGTATTGAAGAATGCCTCGGGCGACATCAAGCGTAAGGTGCGTGAGGTGTTGAGCGACGAGCTCAACGACAAGGAGGTACGCACGCTCTGTACACTCATCTACTATCCCACAGAGAAGCTGGCTCTCATCAAGGCCGAGCATAGTGGCGATATGCACGATTGGTACACCCTCACGTTGCGCCGCCTCATCTCGGTGTGTCAGAACATGTCATCAAAGTACACCCGTTCAAAGGTGCGCAAGGCCCTGCCCAAGGAGTTCTCCTACATCATTCAGGAGCTCCTGCACGAGTCTACGGGCATGACCAACAAGAACAAGTACGTCAAGGGCATCATCGAAGCCATCATCAATACCGGCCAGGCCGACAACTTCATCGTGGCCATCTGTAACCTCATCCAGCGCTTGGCCATCGACCGCCTGCATATCGTGGGCGACCTCTTCGACCGCGGCACCGGCTCACACCTCGTGATGGACACCCTGTGCCAGCACCCCAACTTCGACGTACAGTTTGGCAACCACGACGTGCTATGGATGGGTGCTGCGGCAGGTAACCGTGCCTGCATGGCCAATGTGTTGCGCCTATGCATGCGCTATGGCAACCTCTCGGTGCTTGAGGACGGCTACGGCATCAACCTCCTGCACCTGGCCATCTTCGCCATGGAGATCTACAAGGACGACCCCTGCGAGGAGTTCGGCCCCAAGCTGGAGGACAATGTCACCTGTAGTGAGAAGACCCGCCGCCTCATTGCCCAGATGCACAAGGCCGTGAGCGTGCTTCAGTTCAAGCTCGAGGCCGAGATCATACGCCGCCACCCCGAATACGAGATGGACGACCGTCTCCTGCTTGACAAGATTGACTACGAGAAGGGCGTCTGCACCATCGGTGGCAAGCGCTATAGCATGCGCGAGTGCTACTTCCCCACCATCGACCCTGCCGACCCCTATAAGCTCAGTGTCGAGGAGAGTGAGGTGATAGAGCGCATCGCCCACTCCTTCACCACCAGCGAGAAGCTGCAGCGCCACATCCGCTGCCTGCTCGACAATGGCAGCATGTACCTCGTATACAACGGCAACCTGCTCTTCCATGCCTCAGTACCCATGAACCCCGACGGCACCCTCAAGGAGGTATACCTCCACGATGGCCACTACAAGGGACGTGCCCTGCTCGACAAGGTAGACAGCCTCATACGCCACGCCTGCAACCCCGATTGCGAGCCTCAGCTGCATGCATTTGCTGTCGACTACCTGTGGTACCTATGGTGTGGTAAGGATGCTCCCACCTTCGACAAAGACCGCATGGCCACCTTCGAGCGTTACTTCTTGAAGGACAAGGCCGTGATGAAGGAAAACAAAGGCAGCTACTATACCCTGCGCAATGAAGACAGCACAGCCGACCTGCTGCTGAGCGAGTTTGGTGTCGAGGGCGACCACCGCCACATCATCAACGGCCACATCCCCGTGAAGACCCTCAAGGGCGAGAACCCCATGAAGGCTGGCGGCCGCCTCATCGTGATCGATGGCGGTTTCAGCAAGCCCTACCAGTCTACTACAGGTATCGCAGGCTACACGCTCGTATATCACTCACGCGGCATGTCGCTCGTTGAGCACCAGCCCTTCACCTCTACCGAAGAGGCCATACAGAATGGGTCGGACATCAAGAGCACCCGCCACCTGGTAGAGACGCTCACCGAGCGCATCTATGTGCGCGACACCGACAAAGGGCGCGACATACGCCGCCGCATCGAGTCGCTACGCAAGCTGCTCCATGCCTACCGCTACGGGCTCATCAAGGAGATGAAATAAGAAGATTCGCAAGTATATGAAAAAGAGATGAGGTCTCCTATGGGAAACCTCATCTCTTTGTATATCAAGTAAAAACTTGTATCTCTACAATTACTTCAGTGAGTAAACAACATCTTCCTCTACCTCAACGGCAGCGATCTTGCCCTCACGGAGCAACCAACCCAAACCAAGGATGAAATCCTCTTTCTTCTGCTTGGTTTCCTTCTTAATTTCCTTGAAGGTCATACCTTCCTTACCGTCAAGTGCGTTCCAAATGAGACCTGCATTTGCTCCGGCTTTTTCTGTCAACATAATCTTAATACTTTAATTTGTTAAACAATATACCTATTTGTTATCCCCTTTTCACAAGTGTGAATTCAGAATTTCGTTGCAAAGTTACAACTTTTTATATTAAGTTGCATATAATTCTTTGATTTTCTTTCTTTTTTTCTGCTTTTTATTATAAATTCTTACGATTTGCCCATATCCGAGCGGCTGTTTCTACCATTTTGGCACATGGTCGTTTGGCATAGTAGGCCGGTGTCCGTTCATCGGGAGTGGCCACTTGTGGCTTCCGTTCGCGCAATCCCAGCAGTTCGGCACAGACGAGCGAACCGTTCTCTTTGGTGAACTCCTGTGCCAGGCGTTGCACCAGTGCATAGTTGTCCGCCTTTCCCTGTCGGTCTTCGGCATCGGTGCTTCCCGTTTCGAGGCCGGCGAGTATGAACATGCCGCATGCCGCTCCACATGTCTCGCGCATGCGTCCTATGCCACCACCGAACGAGGCCGACATCTTCAGCGCCTGCTCTTCGGTGTAGCCATATTCGTCGGCAAAGGCCGCCGTCACTGCTTGTGCACAATTGTAACCCATCTTGAAGAGTTCAACGGCACGTGTTATCCTTTGTTCATTGTCCATAGGTCTATCTGTATGATGAAGTGTGTGTGGCCCCTTTTATCGGCGGCTCTTCTTCTTGTTCTTTCTGTACTTCGCGCGGCGTTTGCGCTCCTGTACCTTTATATATATATACCAAACAAGGCCACCACCGAAGGTGATGCCGATGACGATGTACACCCATGCGTCGAGGCTGTCGCCCTTCACGCGGCTCCACATCTCGATCATGCTCTTCGTGCGGTTGCCGCAATCGCGCATCAGCGCAGCACGCTCGATGACTGCTCGGTCGGGGTATTGTATGTTGTCTACCGGCACGCTATCGGCCCCTTCGCCAAAGAAGTAGGTGAGGTCCACGTATTCCTCCAGTGTAGAGTCAATCTTCGCTTCCAGTATCTCGGGCGATGCCACCACACTCACGTATCCTATCTCGTCCATGTTGCGCAGGGCGTTCTCGGGCATACACATGAAGTTGATGAAGTAGGCCGCCGCCTTCGTGTTGACCGCATATTTGGGTATCACCCATCCGTCGAACCACACGTTCGAGCCCTCGCGCGGCACGTGGTATCTCAGCTCCATGCCGATGGCCGCCGCCTCCTCGATGGCCCATACGGCATCGCCGCTCCAGCTCACGTTGATGTAAGCCTTCTTCTTCGTCATCATCTCCTTGCCGAAGTCCACCTCCCAGCCGGCAATGTTGTTCTTGGCCGCCTTGAGCAGTCCCTCCACGGTAGCGATGGCCTCGTCCGAGGTGTTGTTCATCAGCTCCTGTCGGGTGGTGGTGCTGTCGAGCACCTCCTGGTAGTGGGCATACATGAGCATACATCCGTAGATGTCGCGGTAGGCATCCTTCATCAGCACCTTGCCGGTGAGTCGTTCGTCCCAGATGATGCTCCACGAGTCGGCCTCCTCGTCGGTGATGAACTCGGGGTTATAGAGCAGTCCTGTGGTACCCCACATATATCCTACGGCATAGTCGCCGGCACGCTTGCCCGATTGATCAAACTTGGCCATCTGCTCCACGAAGAAGGGCGACACCAGGCTGATATAGTCGGGTGTATCCCCAAAGTCGCGTGAGATGGGCAGCAGCATGTCGTTGGCCAGCATGCGGTCGATGATGTATTCCGAGGGACACACCACGTCGAAGTCCTCATGTCCCTTCTCCAGTTTGGCGAGCATCACCTCGTTGATGTCGAAGAGTTGGTAGATGATTTCCACCTCTTCGCCCGTCTGTTCCTTGTACCATACCACGAACTCGTCGAGCAGGCTCTCGTCGATATAGTCGGCCCAGTTATACACCTTGAGTGTGTGTTCGCGGTCGGCGGCATACGTGCGGCTTGTGGGCACCGCTCCCATCAGTGCTGCTATGAGCACACAGATGTGTAATATTCTTTTCATTCTGTGTCTGTGTTGTCTTGTTTGGTTATTGCAAGCGGCAAATATAATGTAAAAAAATGATTTGACGAAAACAATATAAATTTACTTGCCCAAAACGTTCCTATTTCTCTGTTAATACCCTTTCTTGGGCCTTTCGTAGTGTTATCAGCGTTATCTCGGGGCGCACTCCGATGCGTGCAGGGAATATCGTTTCGCCCAGTCCTGTGTTCACATAGAGGTACTGCACATCAGCATCAGCTCCATCCGTCGAGTAGAGTCCCCGATATTGCGGGAAGATGTAGCGGCTCGGGCTCCATCCGCAGAGAGAGAACTGCATGGCATGCGTGTGACCGGCCAGCATGAGCGGATAGCCTCGGCCTACCACCTCGGCCTCCCAGTGCAGCGGGTCGTGCGATATCAGTATGCGATACATCCCCTCCGTACCCTCCGATGCCTGGGCCAGGTTGCCCTTCGAGGGGAAGTGTCGCGATGGCGAAGTATTCTCCACACCAATGATGGCTATTGAGTCTGTTCCTCGATGGATGATGCGGTGCTCGTTCATCAAGAGCGTCCACTCCATGGCCTCCTCCGTTGCCATCAGTCGGTGCAGGCTCTCGGCCTTCGCCACGCTATCCATATCTGAATACATGCAGTAGTCGTGATTGCCCAGTACGGAGAACACGCCATCGGCAGCCTTGAACCCGCTCAAGATACCCTGCATGGTGTCCAGCTCGTCAGGAGTCATCGTGATGAGGTCGCCCGAGAAGACAATGATATCGGGTTGCAAGGCATTGATCCTCTCCACCGCCCGCGCCAGGTGTTGCTCGCGCCCCTCGAATGAGCGTGCGTGGATGTCCGATATGTGCACCACCCGGTATCCGTCGAAGTCTGCCGGCAGTTCCTCATGTGCGATGTCGATGCATGTCACCTCAAGCAGGTTGCGCTCCACCAGTACACCGTAGGCGATCACGATGGGAGGCACCATCAGTGCGAGGCATCCCCAGCCGAAGGCCCGCCAGAAGCGCACCTTCGTGAGCAGTTTCAAGCCGAGGCACACCACCACATTGGCGGCCGTCAGCACTATCCCGCACAGGATTAGTATCATGATGATTGCAAGGCTTTCTGTTGACATTGGGTTTAGGGTGTAGTGTTTGGTTGAAAGTTTGCCTTCCGCGTCGGCGTCTTCGTTAAAGGAATTGCAAAGATGCAATAAAAATCCGATTTGTCCAATTATATCCTGCGCAAAACCGCTATATCCTCCCTTTGCTTTGCGTGTTTTTGAATTTGTTTGGGTTTTATTTCAAGTTTCTGACAGAAAAGTATATATTTGCACTCATAAAAAAAAAGAACCCGTTTGGAAATACTATGAAACCCATCATCAATCACTTCACCGACAACGACCTCTACACCTTCACCTGCATGTACTACATCTTGCAGAAGTATCCGCGTGCCGAGACCGAATACCAGTTCTTCGACCGCCAGCGGACGTGCTACCCAGCCGGGTTCGACAGCCTGCTGCGCGAGCAGTTGGAGCACCTGTCCGAAGTGACCATCACCGATGACGAGTGCGAGTTCATGACCCGCAGCTTCCCCTTCCTACCCTACTGGTTCATCAACGTCTTCCTCCGCGGCTACCGCTTCAGCCCCTCCGAGCTCACCATCACCCAGGATGCCGAGGGACACCTCGATATCCGCGTCAAGGGCAAGTGGTGGTCCACCATCATGTGGGAAATGCCCATCCTCTCCATCATCTCCGAGCTCATGCACCAGCTCAATGGCGATACCGACAAGTACGATGCCGATGCCGAGTATGAGAAAAGCCTCCACAAAGGCCGCCGCATGTGGCAGGGCGGACTCACCCTGGGCGATATGGGCACCCGTCGCCGCTTCTCGTTTGACCATCAGGAGCGCGTCCTCGATGCCCTCATCGAGTCCTACGCCGAGGTCAAGGAGCAGACTGGCGGCAAGTGCGGCCGCTTCACCGGCACCTCCAACGTCTACTTCGCCATGAAGAAAGGCATCCCCTGCCTGGGCACCATGTCGCACCAGTGCATCTCGTTCGAGGAGATCGTGAGCGGCGTGTTCGAGTGCAACTACAACGTCATGAGCAAGTGGTCCGAGGTCTACGATGGCAATGTAGGTATCTTCCTCTACGACTGCTTTGGCGACCATGTCTTCTTCAGCAATCTCTCCAAGCGCATGGCCATGACCTTCAGCGGCCTCCGCATCGACAGCGGCCGCGAGGAGGAGCAGGTCGACCTCATCGTCGAGAAATACAAGCAGCTCGGCATCGACCCCATGACCAAGCAAGCCGTCTTCAGCAATGGGCTCGACATCGACCGCGCCCTCGAGATACACCGCTACTGCCAGGGCAAGATTACCGACAGCTACGGCATAGGCACCTACCTCACCTGCGACATCACCGATTGCAAGCCCATGAATATCGTTGTCAAGCTCATCCGCGGCCGCATCACCGAGTCGCGTGAGTGGCACCACTGCGTCAAGCTCTCGTGCGACAAGGGCAAAACCCTCGGCGACCCGCAGAAGTGCAGCTACCTGCTCTCGATACTCGAATAAGCAAAGTGCCGCCCGCGCGGTTATGGGTTAAAACGGCATATAATGGGGTTTTTGCAATCATGGGCTTTGTAGACACCCTATGTTAGGTTTCTTAGGAACTAATTGAAGATTATCAACCTGAAGAGTGGTTTTTATCTTTTGTACGTAAAAGGAACGCAAATGTAACGCAATTTTGCATGATGGTATCATGTTGTAGAACTGAGGTTTAATGCTTAAACTACGCAAATCTTTATTTTGCTGCATTAATTTATATATGAAGTGCGAAATCAACAAGTAATATGTAGAACGTGACCAATCCGGAAGTGACTATAGACAATAGATCGTTGACCATTGACCTTAAATTTGCTTCCTTGTTTCTGTAATTTCCTTGCAGGGCAGACGCATCAGAAATTCCACTCCTCGTCTAGCATCTGCGCCAGGACTTTATTGTCCCATCCAGCCGCCTTTCTTTTAGCCTTGAGACTTCCTTTTTTTGAGGAATTCTTCACCACCATCAAGGCAATCTTGTTCA
>JAZONI010000166.1:0-19493 GCA_045654445.1 Bacteroidaceae bacterium
CATCAACACCTTCCTGGCTTCGTATCATCAGTTGACCAACGTGCCCGAGCCACAATACCAACATATCGTCATCAAAGAGCTCTTTGCCAAGCTGGGCCGTCTGCTGCGCAATGAAAACGGACACTGCAGGCTCGAGCTCAACGCACCCACCGGCATGCATCTCTATGCCGACCCCCATCTGCTGACGCTCACGCTCATCAACCTCGTGCGCAATGCAGCGCAGTCGCTCGAAGGGTGCGAGGATGCCCACATCGAAGTACGTGCTACAATAGTAGAGGGTAAGCCCTACATCACCGTGACCGACAATGGCCCCGGCATCCCGGAGAACCGCATAGAGCACATCTTCGAACCCTTCTACTCGACCAAGCAGAACGGCTCGGGCATCGGCCTGGCCCTGGCACAGCAAATCATGATGGCACACGGTGGACGCATCAGCGCATCCTCGCAGCCGGGCACACGCACGACCTTCGCATTGGAATTTGTGGACAAGAAGTGAGAGGGAAAAATAAAAAAAGATACGGAAACGCTTCCGTATCTTTTTTATTAGGTTTTAATTACTTGCAAAGAATGCTGTTATGCTTGGGGCAATACCTCGAGGGCACGACGGGCACGGCGCAGGGTCTCCTCCTTGCCGATGAAGTCGGTGAGCTCGAAGATGTGAGGACCTACGGCAGCACCTACGAGGGTCACACGGAAGGCATTCATCACCTTGCCTACAGGCCACTCCTTCGATGCTATCCACTCCATGATGAGAGGCTCGATCTCGGCACCGGCAAAGACGGGGGCTTGCTCAATGAAGTCGCAGAGCTCGCTCACATAGGTGTTAGACACGGCAGGCTCTTTCCACCACTTCTTGAGTGACTTCTCGTCGTAGCTCTCGGGAGCCTCGAAGAAGTAGCAGCAGGTGTCCCAAAGCTCGTGCACGAAGTTGACGCGGCCCTTCATGAGGGATACTACCTTGACAATGCGGTCGAACTCCTCGTTGATACCATGCTCGCGCAGCATGGGCTCGAAGAGGCGGGCGATGTCTTCATCGCTCTTTGAAAGAATATATTCGTGGTTGAACCATACGAGTTTCTTGTAGTCGAAGCGGGCACCAGCCTTTGAGCAGCGCGAGAGGTCGAAGAGCTGTATCATCTCGTCGAGGGTCATCTTCTCCTGGTCGTTACCGGGGTTCCAGCCGAGGAGAGCGAGGAAGTTGATCACAGCCTCGGGCAGATAGTCCTTCTCACGATAGCCTGAAGAGATGTCACCTGTCTTGGGGTCGTGCCACTCGAGGGGGAACACGGGGAAGCCGAGGCGATCGCCATCGCGCTTGCTGAGTTTACCGTTACCTTCGGGCTTGAGCAGCAGGGGCAGATGAGCAAAGGTGGGCATGGTGTCTTCCCAACCGAAAGCGCGGTAGAGCAACACATGAAGCGGTGCCGAGGGCAGCCACTCTTCGCCACGAATCACATGCGAAACCTCCATCAGATGGTCGTCAACGATGTTGGCCAAGTGGTAGGTGGGGAGTTCGTCGGCACTCTTGTAGAGCACCTTGTCGTCGAGCACAGATGAGTTGATGACTACATTGCCACGAATGATGTCGTTGACATGTACCTCTACGCCCGGCTCGATGAGGAAGCGCACTACATACTGATGACCTGAGGCGAGCAGTGCATCGACCTCCTCCTTGGGCAAAGCGAGTGAGTTGCGCATCTGCATACGGGTGGTAGCATCGTATTGAAAATTGGCGATTTCACCGCGCTTGGCCTCGAGTTCCTCGGGGGTATCGAATGCCATGTAGGCCTTGCCCTCGTCGAGCAGCTGCTGCACATACTTCTTATAGATGTCGCGACGCTCTGACTGGCGGTAGGGACCATGGTCGCCACCTACGCCTACACCCTCATCGAAGGCGAGGCCGAGCCACTGGAACGACTCGATGATATACTCCTCGGCACCGGGCACGAAACGGTTTGAATCGGTGTCCTCGATACGGAAGATGAAATCGCCGCCATGCTGACGGGCAAACAAGTAGTTGTACAACGCGGTACGAACGCCACCAATGTGCAAGGGGCCTGTGGGACTGGGTGCAAAACGCACTCTTACTCTTCTTTCGGTCATATAGTGAATTAATTTATTTTCGTTAAGGTGCAAAGTTACGAATAAACGAGCAAAAACATATCAAGCTTGCTTGAATATTTTTTTACAGCGAGTGAAAGTACCTTCGCTATCCATCGCAATGGTACGAATAAACAAACAAAAACATACCAAGCCTGCTTTCAAAAAGAAATTTTCAAATAATTTGATATTTCTCCCGTCTTGCACTATCTTTGTCCTACAATTTATCTTATTATGAGCGAAGAAGATTTCAACAAGGCCGATGTGAACGATGACGTTAACGAGAACGTTGACGAAAACGAAGGCCAAGAAATAGATGAGAATGGAGCGCATCATAGCGACTACCATCCCAAGAAAGACGATGGCGACGATGATACTGTGAAGTACCAACTCTCGGGCATGTACCAGAACTGGTTCTTGGACTATGCCTCGTACGTTATTCTCGAGCGTGCCGTACCCCATATCAACGATGGCTTCAAGCCCGTACAGCGCCGCATCCTGCACTCAATGAAGCGCCTCGACGATGGCCGCTACAACAAGGTGGCCAATATCGTGGGACACACCATGCAGTTCCACCCTCATGGTGATGCCTCTATCGGTGATGCGCTGGTGCAGTTGGGTCAGAAAGACCTGCTCATCGACTGCCAGGGAAACTGGGGTAACATCCTTACGGGCGACTCTGCCGCTGCACCCCGTTACATTGAGGCACGCCTCTCGAAATTCGCTCTCGAGGTGGTGTTCAACCCCAAGACTACGGAGTGGAAACTCTCCTACGACGGTCGTAACAAAGAGCCTATCACGCTGCCCGTGAAGTTCCCCTTGCTTTTGGCACAGGGTGTTGAGGGTATTGCCGTAGGCCTCTCGTCCAAGATTCTTCCTCACAACTTCAACGAACTGTGCGATGCCGCCATCAGCTACCTCAAGGGCGAGGAGTTTGTGCTCTACCCCGACTTCCAGACGGGGGGCTTCATCGATGTAGCTCGCTACAACGATGGTGAGCGTGGCGGAGCGGTGCGTGTGCGTGCCCGCATCAACAAGGTCGACAACAAGACCCTCGCCATCACCGAGATACCCTATGGCAAGACCACCACGACACTCATCGAGTCGATATTGAAGGCGGCCGAGAAGGGCAAGATCAAGATCCGTAAGGTCGATGACAATACCGCTGCCGAGGTCGAAATCCTCGTACACCTGGCACCAGGCGTATCGTCTGACAAGACCCTTGATGCGCTCTATGCCTTTACCGATTGTGAAATCAGCATCTCGCCCAACTGCTGCGTCATTGACGACAACAAACCCCATTTCCTCGGCGTGAGCCATGTGCTGCGCAAGTCCGTAGACAATACGCTGAGCCTCCTGCGCCAAGAGCTGGAGATCCGCAAGCACGAACTCCTGGAGCAACTACACTTTGCCTCATTGGAGAAGATCTTCATCGAGGAGCGTATCTATAAGGATAAGAAATTCGAACAAGCCCCCACGATGGATGCTGCCTGTGAACATATCGACGAGCGCCTCACACCCTATTACCCCACCTTCGTACGTGAGGTGACGAAGGACGACATCCTCCGCCTCATGGAGATCAAGATGGCGCGTATCCTCAAGTTCAACAAGGACAAGGCCGACGAGCTCATCGCCCGCATCCGTGCCGAGATTGAGGAGATCGACAAGGAACTCTCCGATATGGTGGGCGTCACCACCCGCTGGTTCACCATGCTCAAGACCAAGTATGGTGCATCCTTTCCTCGCAAGACCGAGTTGCGCAACTTCGAGAATATCGAAGCCGCCAAGGTTATCGAGGCCAACGAGAAACTCTACATCAATCGTGATGAGGGCTTCATCGGCACCTCACTGAAGAAAGACGAGTTTGTATCCAACTGCTCATCCATCGACGATGTCATCCTCTTCTATAAGGACGGTCGCTACAAGATTGTGCGCGTAGCCGAGAAGATGTTTGTAGGTCCTGGTGTGATGCACGTAGGTATCTATAAGAAGAACGACAAACGCACCATATACAACGTCGTGTACCGCGACGGCCGTGGTGGTCCCCACTATATCAAGCGCTTTGCTGTCACCGGTACCAACCGCGACCGCGAGTACAACCTCACGCAGGGCAAGCCCGGCTCACGCGTAGCCTACTTCACCGCCAACCCCAATGGTGAGGCCGAAATCATCAAGGTACAACTGAAGCCCGTTCCCAACCTGCGCAAGACCGTCATCGAGAAAGACTTCAGCGAGATAGGTATCAAGGGCCGTTCATCGATGGGTAATCTGCTCACTCGCCTCGAGGTGCAGCGCATAGGCCTCAAGGCACACGGAGCCTCTACGCTCGGTGGCCGCAAGGTCTGGTTTGACCGAGACATCCTGCGTCTCGACTTCGACGGACACGGCGAGTACCTGGGTGAGTTCCACAGCGACGACCGCATCCTTGTGGTACTCAAGAATGGCGAGTTCTACCTCACCGACTTCGATGCCAATAACCACTACGAGCCCGATATCCTCTATATCGAGAAGTTCAACCCCGACAAGGTGTGGACTGCTATCGTGAAGAATGCTTCACAGAAGGGTTTCTACTACATCAAGCGCTTCCTCATGGAGGCTACGCCCAAGAAGAACACCTTCGTTGACGAACATAAGGACAGTGCCATGGCGCTGCTCACCTGCGAGACCTACCCCCTCATCCAGGTCAACTTCGGCGGTGGCGACAGCTTCCGCGAACCACTCGTCATCGATGCTGAGGAGTTTGCGCTCATCAAGGGATTCAAGGCCATCGGTAAGCGCGTGACCACCTTCGAGGTGGCCGACTTCGTAGAGTTGGAACCTACACGCAAGCCCGAGCCCGAAGAACCCGAGACTCCTGAGGGTGAAGTCGTTGAAGAGGCCGAAGCTCCCGAAGAGTCCACTACCGAACAACTGAACTTGTTTGAGGAGTAGATACCGGATATTCGGCATATCTTTAGAGAAAGAGATTATGAAACAGAAACTCCTTATACTCATAGTGCTGCTCATAGGCAGCACTATGTGTTTTGCTCAATCGCTTGCGAGTTATCGTTTCGAGGAGCGCAGCCTATCATTGGGCGGAGGGTATACTAACATGCTAGACACCTATCTGTCACCACTTAAATACCGAGGAGCACATGTTTCTGTGTTGGGAGAACGATTTGCACAGACTAAAGCCGAAAGCAAACGATGGTTCACGCAGTCATTATTTTATCTGCATGGCGACTATGCCACGCCGCGTTCGGGAAGCGGACTTACAGTGAGCGGTATGGCGGACTATAGTTATACCTATTATTATAAGGTGGCAACGAAGGGAGAACAATTCAGGTTCTATGCTGGCCCGCAAAGCCAACTACGTATCGGGGGGATCTACAACTTGCGTAACTCCAACAATCCCGCACAACTTAAGTTGGGGGTGAACCTTGCCGCCTCGGCCATGGCAAAATATGTCTTCACCGGGTGGAACATCCCCATGAGCATACGTCTACAGGCCGACCTTCCTTTGCTTGGCATCGCCTTTGGTCCCGACTATGGACAGTCGTACTACGAGATATTCTACCTCGGACAAGGTAAAGGGTGCATGCACATGACTGCACTGCACAACAACCTCTCCCTGCGCAGCAACTTCAGTTATGACATACAACTGCATCCCTGCACACTGCGCCTTACCCTTGCCAACGACCTCTACCAATGGACATTGGGACGTCAGCACTACCGCATGTTTACTCACTCTATCATGGTGGGCTGCGTGAAGGACCTTTACCATGTGGGGCGCGAGGAGGAGGCGAAGAAGTCTATACCGTATTAAAAGGAGTTCACATCATGTCAGTCCGCAAACTTTTCCTTTTTCCCATAGTCCTCTGCGCTATGCTCTCCTCTTGCTCCAAGATTGAGGTCTACGACAACACACCCAAAGGCAACTTCGAGGCGTTGTGGAACATTATTGATGAACGATACTGTTTCTTCGACTATAAAGCCGAGGAGTATGGGTTGGACTGGGATGCTGTATACCACCAATACAAGCGCAAGATTGCTGACGATATGAGCAGCACCGGGCTCTTTGAAGTGCTGGGCGACATGCTCGATGAACTGCGCGACGGGCATGTAAACCTCTATGCAGCACATGATGTGGCTCGCTATTGGAACTTTCACGAGGGCTATGCCGCAAACTTCAGCGAGGAGATACTGGTCCACTACCTCGGCACCGATTACAAGATTGCTTCGGGGCTGCGCTACACCATCTTGCCCGACAATATCGGCTATATCTATGTTCCTTCCTTCTCGAACAGCATCGGCGAGGGCAACCTTGATGAGTGCCTACATGCCTTGGCAATCTGCCGCGGCCTCATCATTGATGTGCGTGATAATGGGGGAGGTAACCTCTCGTATGCCGAGACGCTCGCCGCACGTTTTACCAATGAGCGAGTGCTCACAGGTTACATCTGCCACAAGACAGGCAAGGGGCATAGCGACTTCTCGACGCCAGAGCCGATATACCTGGAGAGTTCAGATCGCCTACGCTGGCAGAAGCCCGTATGCGTGCTCACTAACCGCAGTTCATATAGTGCCACCAACGACTTTGTAAAGATTATGCGTTCCCTACCCCTCGTCACCATCGTGGGCGACCGTACAGGTGGCGGCTCGGGACTGCCCTTCTCTTCGGAACTACCCAATGGCTGGAGCGTACGTTTCTCGGCATGCCCCTCATTTGACGCTGATATGCGACATACGGAGTTCGGTATAGACCCAGACATACATGTAGAGATGACTGATGAGGATCGCTCACGTGGTCTGGATACAATTATCGAGACAGCTAGACAAATAATTGGGCAATAATATAGATGTTTACCCACCATGAAATTCTCCTCCTAAGATAGGAGGAGTACCCTCAAAGAGGGGGAGGTGGTATGATGGTCTGCTCAAAAATACCCCCTCCGCTTCGCTCGTCCCCCTAATTTAGGCGGACAATCCAGAGGCCCGGGTAAACTCCTATATTATTGCCAATAATTGTATCGCGATGAGATATCTAAGGAAGATTGATTTACACCTTAGGAAATGAAAATATAAAGAAAAACTTCTACTCCTTTTCTATCAGCACCGTAGCATAGGCTGATATTCCTTCTTCGCGCCCCGTAAAGCCGAGTTTCTCGGTAGTGGTAGCCTTGATGGTGACATCTTCTTCATCAATACCCATAACATCGGCTAGAGTCTGTTGCATGAGGGGGATATGAGCCTTCAGTTTGGGGCGCTCAGCACAGATGGTTGCATCGATATTGCCTACGCGGTAGCCCTTGGTCGCAATGAGGTCAATGGTGCGACGTAGGAGTATTTTACTGTCGATATTCTTGAATTCGCCTGCCGTGTCGGGAAAGTGGTATCCTATGTCGCGCAGGTGAGCGGCACCTAAAAGGGCATCGCAGATGGCGTGGATGAGCACATCGGCATCGGAATGGCCGAGGAGACCTCTGTCGTGTTCGAGGCGTATGCCGCCGAGCCATAAATCACGGTTCTCGGCAAACTTGTGGACGTCGAATCCAAATCCTACTCTAATCTTCATGTTCTTGCTTTTTATCTTCCCATAATCTCGCGTATGCCATCCATATCAAACGAAAGGGTGAAACGCAACGTCTGGTCGAGCGGGTTACTCTGTGCTGTAGAGATGAGATAGGCGGCATCAAGCGAAAAGACGCTCATCTTGAAGCCTGTACCCAAGGTGAAGTATTTGCGGTTGCCCTTATACTCGTTTTCGTAATGGTATCCTCCACGGAGGAAGAACTGGTTATTGTAGGCATATTCCACACCTACGCCCCAGTAGATTTCCTGTAGTTCCTCTTTTAGGCCACCAGGAGCATCGCTAAATGAGCGGAAAATGCTACCAATGGGTGGCAAATCGTTGTAGCCACTGGCATCGAGCCATGATTGGTACTCTGAAGCATAGGAGTAACTGTCATCTTCGGGTGAGGGCAGGCCCAGGTCTTCATAATTTTCGTTAAGATACTGCTGATACGAGGGCTTGGTAGGAACCATGAGTTTGTTTACATCGGCACTGATGGTGAAGGTGTTGTACTCATCAACGGGAATCATCAGTGAGGTTCCTAGACGCAGATTGGTGGGAATGAACTGGTTGGTGTTGCCTCCATCGAACGAGATTTTGCTACCGATGTTCGAGGCATTGAGACCGAAGTTGAGCATGCACTCACGGCGTCCCAAGAATATATAGTTGGAGTAGAAGAAGGAGATGTCGGCAGCAAAGGCTTGACCTACCTCCACATCATCTTCAAACCTATAGTTCAGGTCGGACAAGATATAGCGCATTCCTACTGATGCCGAGAAGGTCTCTGACAACATACGCGAATATGCAAAGTCAATCGCCATCTCATAGGGGTGTATAGTGCTATTGTCATCGACCCACACCTCACCCAACGAGAAATAGGTGAGCGAACCACTGATTGCCTGATAGTCTCCTATGCGGTAATAACCGACAAGATTAGCCAAGTCGATATCACTCACTAATTGGCGTAACCAAGGGGTATAGGCCAATGAGAAACCGGCAGGGCTGATGGCGAAGGGATACTTTGCTGGGTTCCAATACTGAGAGTTGACATCGGGGTCGGTAGCGGCACCGACATCACCCATAGCACCTGCACGCGAGTCGGGGGCAATACTGAGCGAAGTAACTGCTGTCATTACGGGATTGAACATCTGCACATCGCCTGAGGTCTTTTGGGCGAATAGGGCTGATATGGAGCCGAGAAACAGGGCAGAGAATATAAATATTTTTTTCATAGAGTTAATTGTCGCTGTGTATGTCTGTATGATAAGTATATTAACTAGAAATAACGTGCTTTATTGCCTTACCTACGCGAAATTGTGAGTTTGCGCACCCGACTTGTCGAAGTTCCGCTGGTTGAGGTTACCGTGGCACGATATAGGTATACACCTGTATTTAGCGGATTCCCTGATGCCGTACAGAGATTCCATCCCACAGAATAATTATTGTCGGGGGTAGCAGTGTTTTCCTGATGATTCCAAAGGATACGACCTGAGAAGTCGAACACCTCTATACTTATGGTAACCTCAGTTTCGGGGCGATCGTGAGTAAGCAGGAAGGTGGTGTGCTCGCGGGCAGGGCTATGGGTAGTGTTGATGTCGAGAATGCGCGGGCGTAGACCTTTTATCACTTCAAAGTCTATGGTCTTTGTGGTAGCATTGTTCATCATGTCCCATGCGCGGAATATGAGTGTGTGCATACCCTCATCTAGCGTAGGGAGGGAGTATGATACACTGCCGCGCGTGTAGTCCCCCAGTTCGGACACGTAGTAGTCGTTGAGTGTATAAGTCAACGATGCCTTGCCGTCTATCATGGCGATGAGGTCGTGTCCGATACCATTGCCCACAGTGTTGATGCCATCGGCATCTTCGAGCGAGACAAAGAGACGGGGAGTTTCGTTCACGGCATCACCAGTGACAAAGTCGGGTGAGTTGAGGTAGAGTTTCACTTGGGGGCCGAGACTGTCGTTGACCAACTCATTGGCTGTGCCACCTAACAAGAAGTCGCTATACGACCCTTTAGCCTCGCGATCGCATGTCTCATTTACAGCATAGAGGTTGATGAGACCACTCTGCATGGAATAGTTGATGTCCATTGGGACACGGAAGGTGAAGGTGAATTCACCGTTACGTACCGAATCGCCCCCAATGAAAAGAGTCTTGTTGCGCTCATAGTAGACAAACGGAGCGCAATCCTCCCCGGCATTGTTGCGGCAGGTAACAGTTTCAATATTATCAAACACTGAGGCATACATCAAACCGGTAAAGTCTGTAGCCCGTATGCCATCGAGCGTTTCTACATGTCCCTTTACGGTAACCCGTTCGCCTGCCTTTAGCACAATGTCGGCATCGGTGCTTGCAGTGATGCCGGCGACTTCATCAATAGCCATTGTGTAGTCGGTATTTCCGATGATTAGGGCTGGGTCTCCAATAAGGGCGTAGTTGAGTTTGTTGGTTGTCACGTCTTGTAACGATGAACTGGAAGATGCGGTGATGAGTTCGCACTTGGCCATACGTATGGCATCGCCCATGCGCAAACGGTGATTGTGCTCGTCACGGGCAAAGAGATGTTTCGAGAACAGATAATTGATGCGACGGTTTTGCTCCGAGAAGGTGGTGCGTGTCGAAGTCATGAGGCCGATGGCACCACCCTTAGGGTTAAGGAAAGCGTATTCTCCGAACGACATTGTTGCATTGTCGAATGGGGTGATATCGCACGATACGGTGACCCAAACGGGTAGACGGGGCGAAGAGAGTTGTTCCATATCGCCCTTATTGATGACCAACTCGTGTGATAGCACATCGGGAGCACCATGGCCGGTGTAGTTTACCATTAGAGCACCTTCGTTAAACAGTTCGAGCAGGCGCTTGCGCACGGTGGGGTAACTATGTCCGGTCGAGGTTACCTCCATCGGATAGGCATCCCAGTAGATACGCTGTACCATATAGTCGGGGTATGAAGACTCAAGCATACGCGCGACCTGCTCGGCATCACTCATGTGCTGGTTCTTGTCTCCATCGTCTCCCAGCATGAGGATGCTATTTTTCCACACTCCAGCATCGGCATTCTCCATGTAGGAAATGGTCTTGTCTACCACATCACGGGCTTGCGCCACCGTGGTTACGGGGAATCTGCCTACACCGACGTCTACCTTGTCGCGGGTGAGTTCACGACCTTCACCATCATCCAACAGGCCAAAATAGTCTTCCATCACATATGACGAGGTGGGACTGAATGAATTTTCGGCTTCGAAGCACAGCAGATAGTCATCAGGCGACTTTCCCTTCCACGCAGATGTGAGCATACGGTTATCCCATGCGCCATCGCCAAAGAGAAGGAGGTATTTGGGCATTGCATCTAGTGTAGTGGCACGGTCATAGAGCATCTTTAGATAACGGCGGTAGGCTGTTGCGTCGGGTGTACCCGATGAAAATTCATTATACACTTCATCGGCACGCACCACCTTCACGCTGAGGTTGCTACGTGCGCGGTGAGCCTCGGCCAAGCGTTCGGCTTGCGCGGTAAATTTACCGCTGGAAGGAACAATGATGATATAGTCTGTTGCTTCTGTACTGAGTAGGTTTTGGTTGCCTACCTCACCTACAACCTCGGGCGTGGGATATTTGGCTTGTGTGTCAAACGCGATGTAGACATCTCCGCGATGGCTTTCGGCTGTGAAGGCACGAGTCTCCTTGTCATATGGAATCTCTTCTATCGCAGTGGCATTGGTGATGCTCCACACAACCACTTCTTCCTCTGTGTCCCAGAATGAATCTATTTCGTAGGTGTGGATGCCTTCCTTTGTGGCATATATAGGTTTGTTGAAATCTATCGTGCTCGTGTAGTTGAGCCGCAAATAGTCGAGACGGCCCGATATGCCTGCATTACGATGATGCACGAGGGTTACCTTGAACTCGCCAGTTGAGTTTTGAGGTGCGATTTGCATTTTATAACTCCGTGTAGTAGATGCAGCATCGCTATGCCCTCCGATAGCGCTGAGTGAGAGGGTCCCTATAGTGGCGCTATCGACAGCCACGGCGAGCGTTGTGTTTGTGGCACCATTATGGGTAAAGCATACATCAAGTGTGGCATCCTTCAATGGGACTATCCCTTTAGCCGTCAATTTGTATTGCCGTTTGTTGCCATTGGAAAAGTCGTAACTTTCGACCAAATGGCGTCCGCCATGAAACCATGCATAGTCGTCAACTTCGTGTAGTTCATATGCCGGTGTAGTGACTACTCTAGATGGCGCGGCAGCCATCGCTTCTCGACGGGGTACTGTTGCGGGAATGTTCTCTTGATCTTCCGTCAAGAAATAATAACCGTAGTCCGAGTAGGGGTTGCGTGTATGCGTGAAGGTATTGTCACTCTCCAAAGTCCATTGTGTAGTTCCATAGGCATAGAAAAGCATGCGTTTATCGCCACGCCATAAGGGGATCTCACACAAGTCATCTATCCAGGATTCCGTGTCGGTTTCAGAGAGTAGATAACCGCCATAGCCATATAGACGTACTTTGTCTGGGTCATTGAAACCCATATCCTTGAGATGCCCATGGGTGAGCATATGTATGCCGTTGTCGGCTACGCGCAATTTTACCCATCGCCCTTGTGAAAGGACTGAGTTTGGAGCCTCCCTTTGCGACATACTGATATTATTGGTGCGCTCAGGAAATAATGACGAACGTGATGAAGTCAGATGGATCGTATCTACTTTTAAGGTGAAACTCTCTATCCGCATATACTTCCCATCGCGCCAGATGATAGGTATAAACGACACATCAAGTTGCCCACGTTTGGCACTTACTCCCTTGTATGTGTCAATATTGGGCCATTCGGGCAAGCCTCCTTTACAAGGTAAACGGAAACGTGCTATTTCCTCCTCGGTAAGGGATTTCAGTTCAGGGTATTCGATAGTCGCATTATAGTTACATCCTGTATGGTTGTATCCTAGGTCGATGCTATGGGTGTATACTGGTGCTACTGTATCTTGTGCATAGGAAGCCCAATCTATCGTTACCTCTTCCTGTGCCCTTAGTGATGACAGAGATATCAAAGACAAGCATAGCAATATGTGTTTTAACATTGTCATATATCTAATACATAGTATGTATAGAATAACGTATACGGCTATTCTTTATTGTATATCCAACTATGCTTTAATGAATCACAGCATTCAATGCGTCAGCTCAAACTCCTTACTCTGTATCAATTCCAATCCCTTCATTACCGTCTTGTCAGTACGATTGAATATCGCGTAGAATTGGTTCATCTCCCATAAATCGCGGGCAATAAGAGCCTTGAGTTGCACTTTGATGAGTGGTAGTGATGCCTGATATTGCTCTTCATCATATTTCACGCCAGCCTTTTCAGCCTCAGCAAGAAGGATCGAGAGGATGGTATCGTCAACCTCGAACTTCTTCTCATAAGCCTTGAAGTCGGGATAACGTACCTCATACTCCTTACGATAGCGGTCAATGACAATAAGGTTGGTATTTACAATAACACCTTTGGCTGTGAGCTCTCGGTGATATTTAGTGTAACTAAGTGTGTCGAGTGGCACAAAAACATCAGGCATGATACCTCCACCACCATATACAACACGATTGAGTTGTTTAGTGTGATATTTCAGTGAATCAGCGAAATGAATACTGTCGGCATGCATCAGCTCCCCTTTATTCAATCGATTAACAAGGTCTTTTCGATAATCAACATCTTCTCCGTAAGGTTTCTGGATGCATCGTCCTGAGGGTGTATGATAGCGAGCCACGGTAAGACGTATCATAGAGCCATCGGGCATAGGTACCGGGCGCTGTACCAACCCCTTGCCAAATGAACGACGACCGACTACGACACCACGGTCCCAATCCTGTACGGCACCAGTGACAATTTCCGAAGCTGAGGCTGAATATTCATCGATGAGTACCACCAAGCGTCCATTTTGGAACTGGCCTTTGCCCTCAGCGTTGAATTCGGTTCGAGGAGCCTTATTTCCTTCGGTATACACAATCTGTTGGCCTTCCTGCAAGAAATCATTCGCCATGTCGACTGCCGCCTTTAGGTATCCTCCACCATTGCCTTGCAGATCAAGTATGAGATGCTGCATCTTCTCCTTCTTGAGTTTCGCCAATGCTTCACTGAACTCTTCATGCGTAGCAGCCCCAAAACTACTTATTTTAACATAACCGATTTTGGGAGCAATCATATATGCAGCATCAAGTGTGTTTACAGGGATTTTGTCGCGAATGACATTAAAGGTGAGCACGTCTTTCTGTCCACGCCGCACAATGCCCAACTGCACTAACGTCCCTTTCGGGCCACGCAAACGCTTCATTATTTCGTCACGCTCCATTTTCACTCCGGCAATAGCAGTATCATTGACTGTCACAATGCGGTCACCCGGCAAAATACCAACCTTCTCAGAAGGTCCTTTACTTACAGTTTGAATTACAAAAAGAGTATCTTCGGCCATATTGAACTGTACACCTATACCTTCAAAGTTCCCCTGCAAAGGTTCGTTCATTTTCTCCACCTCTTTTGCTGTGAGGTAAGTTGAGTGCGGATCCAATTCTTTAAGCATGGCACGTACAGCGGCTTCTACGATCTCACCTTCATTCACCTCGTCTACATAAAGATTGACGATGGCACTATGAGAAAGCACCAATTTACGCACCTGCTCCATATCAATATTGCTGTTGTTCTGTGCCTTGACAATTAACAACGACACAACTAAAGGCAAAAACAGAATTACACGTTTTATCTGACAATATTTCATAATCCATCATTTCGTTAGACATGCAAAGTTACTTCCTGAGAATAAGAAAAGCAAATTCTACACCTCGTTTTTAGAAAATGAGATTCATTTAGACTATACCAACACAAGACGCTACAGGTTGTTTCAATCGATGTCCCTTCTCTTTTTTTACTTTTATCTGTGAAAAGTTGCATATGTGCGATAAAATCGCGTATTTTGCTTGTCAAATAAAAAGAATAAAAACTAACCAATATGAAGAAACAATTAACAATGTTAGCCATGGCAACAGTATTGTGTGCATCATGCAACAGTGGCAAGCAAGCCGAGACAGAGGCTAAGTTTGACTACGTAAGTGAATCTTTTGCAGACATCCAGATGCTGCGCTACGAGGTGAAGAACTTTGAATCGCTCACCTTGGACCAGAAGAAATTGGTGTATTACCTACAAGAGGCAGCTCTGCACGGTCGTGACATCTTGTTTGACCAGAATGGTCGTCACAACCTCGTTATCCGTAAGATGCTCGAGACCGTATATACCGACTATCAAGGCGACAAGACCACTGAGGACTGGAAGAACTTCGTTACCTATACCAAGCGTGTATGGTTCTCAAGCGGTATCCACCACCACTATAGCGCCGACAAGTTTGAACCCGGCTTCACCCCCGAATTCTTCCGTGAGGCATTGGCATCAGTAGATGCAAGCAAACTGCCCTTGGCGAAGGGGCAGACTATTGACGAGCTGTGCCAAGAGGTATTTGCCGTAATCTTTGACCCCACAGTAATGCCCAAGCGCGTAAATCAGGCCGATGGCGAGGACCTCGTGCTCACCTCGGCAAGTAACTACTACAACGGTGTGACACAAGCTGAGGCCGAGGCATTCTACAACAAGCTCAAGGACCCCAAGGATGAGACTCCCGTAATGTACGGTATGAACAGTCGTCTCGTGAAGGAGAATGGCAAGGTGGTAGAGAAGGTATGGCACACCGAAGGTCTCTATGGAGAGGCTCTCTCTAAGGTGGTGTTCTGGCTCGAGAAGGCCCTCACCGTAGCAGAGAACGATGAGCAGAAGGCTGTCATTGATAAGCTTATCAAGTACTACCGTTCAGGTAGCCTCGAAGACTTTGATGACTACTGCATCGCATGGGTACAGGACCTCGACTCACACATCGACTTCGTAAATGGCTTCACTGAGAGCTACGGCGATCCCCTGGGCATGAAGGCTTCATGGGAGTCAATCGTTAACTTCAAGGATGTAGAGGCTACCAAGCGTACCCAGACCATCAGCGACAACGCACAGTGGTTTGAGGACAACTCACCTACAGACAACCGCTTCAAGAAGGAGACCGTAAAGGGTGTGACAGCGAAGGTAATCACTGCAGCTATCCTTGCCGGTGACCTATACCCCTCAACAGCTATCGGTATCAACCTGCCCAACTCAAACTGGATACGTAGCGTACACGGCTCTAAGTCGGTAACCATCGGTAACCTCACCGAGGCTTACAACTTGGCAGCTCTTGGCAACGGCTTCAACGAGGAGTTTGTATATAGCGACGAAGAGCGCCGCCTCATCGAGGAGTACGATGCGCTCACTGGCGACCTCCATACCGACCTGCACGAGTGTCTCGGTCACGGTTCAGGTAAGCTGCTCCCTGGTGTTGACCCCGATGCGCTGAAGGCTCACGGTTCAACCATCGAAGAGACTCGTGCCGACCTCTTCGGTCTCTACTACATCGGTGATCCCAAGATGGTAGAGCTGGGCTTGCTCCCCAATGCCGAGGCTTACAAGGCTGAGTACTACGGCCAGATGATGAACGGCCTCATGACACAGCTCGTACGCATCGAGCCGGGTGCTACCGTAGAGGAGGCACACATGCGTAACCGCCAGCTCATTGCCCGCTGGGCCTATGAGCACGGTAAGGCCGACAATGTTATCGAGCTCGTGAAGCGCGATGGCAAGATCTTCGTGAAGATCAACGACTATGAGAAGCTGCGTGGCCTCTTCGGCGAACTGCTGGCCGAGGTACAGCGCATCAAGTCGGAGGGTGACTACGAGGCTGGACGCCAGTTGGTAGAGAAGTATGCCGTACAGGTAGATCAGGAGCTCCACCGCGAGATTCTCGACCGCTACGCTGCTCTCAACCTCGCTCCCTACAAGGGATTCATCAACCCCGTATATACCGCTGTGACCGATGCAGAGGGTAACATCACCGATGTAACCATCTCATACGACGAGAGCTACGACGCACAGATGCTCCGTTACAGCAGCGAGTATGCAACATTGCCTTATAGAAACTAAGAAGCCCCCTCTGTCCGATGGAAGGCTCGCAAGCGATACACTTTTGTGAAACTAAGTTTCAGTCAGTGAAACCGATGCCTTCGCATCGCCCCCCTCTATGGGGAGAAGGGGCTCCGCAATGTAAGTTTATATAAAAACAAAATACCCTAAAATTTTGTCCGGAGGCTCTCCCCATAGAGGGGGAGATGCCCAACGGGCAGAGGGGGTCTCCATTATGCACGAAACAGTTAGAGAAATAAAAGGCAAGCTCCGCCTTTTCATGAATGGTGTATTGTCGCAGAGCCTGCGCGAGAAGGGGCTGAAGTACCGCCTCATCTTCGGCGTGGAACTGCCACGTCTGCGCGAGATTGCTGCAGGCTATGAGCCCAATCACGAGCTGGCACAAGCCTTGTGGAAGGAGGACATCCGCGAATGTAAGATACTCGCGGCTTACCTGCAACCGACAGAGACCTTCTACCCTGAGATTGCCGACATCTGGATGGAACAGATACATAACAGCGAACTGGCTGATTATGTATGCATGGCACTCTTCCGTCGCCTACCCTATGCCTCACAAAAGGCATTTGAATGGATGGCATCGAACGAACGCATGACCATCTACACTGGCTTCCGCCTCATGGGACATCTCTTTGCCATCCTTGGCACGGAGATGAACGAACGCAGCCGCCACGAATTTATCGACCAAGCACAAGCCATTATGCAAGGGGATGATATGCTACTCAAACAGGCTGCACAATCGGCCCTTGAACGCTATGCCGCCTGTAGCAGTGAAGAGAACACTGAGGTATCCTTCTCTTGATAGTAATCAGCAGAATTGGGAATCTACATCTACCTCCTCTTGGCATTTCGAGGGTGGTGCTCTATTATTTCTGAACGCAAGCGGTGAGCATCAATATGCGTGTAAATTTCAGTCGTACCTATATCCTCATGACCAAGCATACTCTGTATAGTGCGCAGGTTAGCGCCACCCTCCAATAGATGCGTAGCAAAGGAATGGCGGAAGGTGTGCGGACTAATATTCTTTCTAATGCCTGCCATCTCTGCTAGTTCTTTGATGATATGGAACATGGTAATGCGCGACAAACTCTTCTTAAATCGCGCGCTGACAAAAAGAAAATCTTCGTATCCTGGCTTAATTTCAATAGCTGCCCGGTCTTGAAGATATGATTTTATCTCATCAATAGCTCGTCCCGAAATCGGCACAAGGCGTTGCTTGCTGCCCTTACCTTCTACTTTTATGAAGCCCTCATTGAGATACAGATCTGATATTTTCAGATTACATGCTTCCGACACACGCAGCCCACAACTATAGAGCGTTTCGATAATAGCCCGATTACGCTGCCCCTCCTTAGCAGCCAAATCAATAGCCGCAAGTATAGCGTCTATTTCCTCTACGCTTAGGACTTCGGGCAGTTTGCATCCAATCTTGGGTGATTCCAACAATAACGTAGGGTTTGCATCTATATAACCATCAAGAACAAGGAATTCATAGAATGAACGAATACCCGACAATACACGCGCTTGCGAGTGCGGACAAATGTGCATATCATGCAGTGAGGCTAGAAAAGTCTCCAAGTCACCTAGACAAACAGATAAAAGATCTTTAGGTTCTTCTTGATCTTCCAGATACAATAAAAGCTTCTCCACATCATGCACGTAGGCATCAACTGAATTGCTTGATAAAGACTTTTCAAGCAACAGATATTGCCTGTATCTTTTGAGTAAACTGTAGCTGCTTGCAATGCTTTTATTTGTCTGTACCACTTCTCTATTGTTTTGATATATGCAAAGGAACAAAAAAACTTCGACACTAGCACTATACCTAGTTGCAAAATGCTAACTCGAATTGCCACTTTCACCTTATCCAATCCCACAACAATATGTTATAAAACATTTTTTGCATTCTCCGCACGAAAGTTTCTTTATTCCGCTTTCTGTTAAAGAAAATCATTGTTATATTTGTACAAGGTTTGAAAGGGGTATTTCCTTGCAAATCGTAAGTGAGAAAAGAAAATAATATTAACCATAACTTTTTAATTTAATAAAAATGGCAAACATTGATTTGAGCAAGTACGGAATCACTGGTGCAGTAGAAGTTTTGCACAATCCGTCTTATGAAGTTTTGTTACAAGAGGAAACAAAAGCAGGTCTTTAAGGTTTTGAGAAGGGTCAGGAGACTGAACTCGGTGCTGTTAACGTGATGACAGGTGTTTACACCGGCCGTTCACCCAAGGACAAGTTCTTTGTAATGGACGAAGTAAGCAAGGATACTGTATGGTGGACCTCTGACGAGTACAAGAACGACAACAAGCCCGTTACAGAGGCTACTTGGGCAGTTCTTAAGGATCTCGCTGTGAAGGAGCTCTCTGGTAAGAAGCTCTTCGTAGTAGATACCTTCTGCGGTGCTAATGAGAACAGCCGCCTGAAAGTTCGCTTCATCATGGAGGTTGCATGGCAGGCTCACTTCGTTAAGAATATGTTTATCCGTCCTACAGAGGAGGAGCTTGCTAACTACGGTGAGCCCGACTTCGTAGTATACAACGCTTCAAAGGCTAAGGTTGAGAACTATGCTGAGCTCGGTTTGAACTCTGAGACAGCTGTTGTGTTCAACCTCACAACTAAGGAGCAGGTTATCCTCAACACATGGTACGGTGGTGAGATGAAGAAGGGTATGTTCTCAATCATGAACTATCTGCTTCCTCTCCGTGGCATGGCTTCTATGCACTGCTCTGCCAACGTAGGTCACGATGGCGACACCGCTATCTTCTTCGGTCTCTCTGGTACAGGTAAGACTACTCT
>JAZONI010000167.1:0-6368 GCA_045654445.1 Bacteroidaceae bacterium
CGCATGCGCGATGTGCAAGCACGCACACCCTGCTGCTCGCTACCCGTAGTAGAAAGCGATATGCTGCTCACCCCATAGTAGAGCAGTTCGGTCAGCAGTTCGCCACCCGTCATCTGTCCGTAGCCGATAGTAAAGAAAAAGCCATCACCTACGGGTTCGGTAGCATCGTAGTCATAGACAATATGAAAGCCATTATCCGTAAAAATGCGTTTCATACGTTCAGCACGAAGTGCGTACTCACGTGTATCCTCAACAAAATTGATGACACCCTCCGTCGAGAGACGCAACATCTCGGCATAGGCATATTGGGTAGAGGCCGTACAACCCGAAGTAATCATATAGAGTATCGATGCCACCAAGGTCTGTCCGAACACCCCAGCATCGTGGTAACGCTCGGCCAACGCCGGATACTGCTTCTCAAATAGCTTGTCGCTGATACATGTGAGCGCCATACGCTGACCGGCATAGCTGAATATCTTCGATGACGACAACATCAAGATATAGTTATCCGTATAGCGGGCCACCGTAGGTGCATAAGGCGGTTCGAACGGATGCCCCATATCGCGACGGAAGTCCATACAGAAGTAGGCCAAATCTTCCATCACGATGACATCGTATTGTGTAGCCAATCGGCCGATGATAGCCAGTTCCTCCTCCTCAAGACATATCCAGGCGGGATTGTTCGGGTTGGAGTATATGATGGCAGCAATGTCTCCGCCTTTAAGGATACTCTCCAGTTTGTCGTGCAACGCCTCACCACGGTAGTGATAGATGTCAAACTCCTCCCACTCGGCACCGATAATGCGTAGCTGCGACTTCTGTATAGGGAATCCCGGGTCGATAAAGAGCACCTTGTTCTTACCCGGTATACGTTGTGTGCAAGCAATAAACGAGCCATACGAGCCTGCCACACTACCCGTAGTAGGCACGCATGAGCGCGGTGTGATGTCGATATCCAGGAAGGCCTTTACAAAACGCGAGGCAGCCTCCTTAAGTTCGGGAACACCATCGGCTGCAGGATATTGCGAACCTACCCCACGGTCGAGAGCCGCTTTCTCGGCCTCCACACCATACCGATTGATGGGAAGTCCGGGCGAACCCTGATCCATGCGAATAAAAGGAATGCCCGTCTCACGTTCGAGATACTGCGCAATAAGCAGCACCTCACCTATTGTTGCAGTCGATAGATTGGCGATATGCAGTTCTTGAGCGGCACGGGCCACTCGTTCTTCACTGAAGATTTTCATTTTCTTATATGTTTTCTTAGGATATCCTAAGGCCTAGGATATCCTAGATCATCTTATATTATTCGTTCAGTCCCAAGTCAAAGGCCTTGAGGTTATCGGCCACCACCTTCTCTCCTTTCGAGGCAAACACGCGAGCTATACTCTCGCGCAGCTGCTCAGGAGTAAGTATGTCCATATATCGGGCCGACATGCCCAACAGCACCATATTGGCACTCTTGGGCAGATTATGTTCCTTTGCCACCTCCTCGATAGGTAAGGTAGCCACATGAGGCAGTGCAGCCAATTCGCCCATCAGCGCATCCTCGTCGGGGTAATTGGGGATGTTCTTGAACGGGTGCGACGAACTTACAATCCACCCCTCGCCATGGAGATAAGGCAGATAACGCAGCGCCTCCATCGGCTCCATAGAGATGATCAGATCAGCGGCACCTTGACGTATCAAATCAGAGTATATAGGCTCGGTGGAAAGACGCAGATTCGATTGCACATCGCCTCCACGCTGGCTCATACCATGCACCTCGGCCTGCTTGAGATGGAGGCCCGCCTTTGTGGCAGCATCTCCTATGATCGTAGCGATGGTGAGGATACCTTGTCCGCCCACACCAGCCAGTATGATATCTTTCTTCATTGTTTTATCTTGTTTTGTCTGAGTTTGCGTTTCAACGTTTGCATACATTCGCGGCGCGGTATGATGACCGATACTCCTTCATATTCAATCTCCTCACGGATGATACGGGTAATCTCCTCCATATTCTTGGGAAGAGGCACCACCACACGCACATGCTCGGGCTCAACACCGAGACCGAGACAGATGGCCTCAAACTTATTCGTACCGGCCGAGTCTTGTCCGCCTGTCATGGCCGTAGTAAGGTTATCAGAAAGAATAATGGTGATGCGACTCTTATCATTCACCGCATCGAGCAAGCCAGTCATACCCGAATGCGTGAAGGTAGAATCACCGATAACCGCAATGGCAGGATGCAGTCCCGCATCCGCCGCACCTTTAGCCATTGTGATAGAGGCGCCCATATCCACACAGCTGTCGATAGCTCGGAAGGGAGGCAATGCGCCCAACGTATAACAGCCAATATCACCAAAGATGCGTGCATCGGGATATTCGGTAGCCACCTTATTGAGAGCATCGTATACATCACGATGTCCACATCCCTGACACAAGGCTGGCGGGCGCGGCATCACATGCTGCGCCTGTACATAGGGTTGTTCGACCTTCACTCCAAGCGCCTCGCCCACACTATCGGGAGTAAGCTCGCCCATACGCGGCAGTTCACCTGTCAGACGTCCCCTAACGGGATAGTCTGCACCAAGCAATGCCTTCACCTGCTCCTCCACCATGGGCTGACCGTCCTCGGCAATGAGCAGCGACTCGCACTGAGCGGCAAAGTCGGTTATCATCTTCTCCGGAAGCGGATATTGAGAAACCTTCAGCACGGGAACTCCTCGTTTCTGGGGCTCGTTCTCCATTACATAGTTATAGGCAATGCCACAAGCGATGACACCCAACTTGGATTTCTGATTTATGATTTCTGATTTATTATAGGCCGACTCCTCTGACGACGCGAGCAGCTGCGTTTGCTTCTCCACCAATGTTGCATACTGGCGTCGAGCATTACCCGGGAGCAGCACCCAATGCGTACGCTCATTATCGGGGCTGAGCGCTTTCTGCTTCAGCGGCTCACGCACTGCAATCTCAGCACGCGAGTGGGCCAGGCGCGTCACCACACGCATGAGTACAGGAAGTTTCAGCTCTTCAGACAGCGCATAGGCATAAGGCATCATATCATACGCCTCCTGTTGCGACGACGGTTCCATAATAGGGATCATGGCAAATTTGCCATAGAATCGCGAATCCTGCTCGTTCTGCGACGAGTGCATCGAGGGGTCATCGGCGGCCAACACCACGAGTCCGCCATTCACACCCGTAATGGCCGAGTTGACAAACGCATCGGCAGCCACATTCATACCCACATGTTTCATACATACGAGCGAGCGCTTACCGGCATACGACATACCCAAGGCAGCCTCCATGGCCGTCTTCTCATTCGTACACCAGCGGCTGCGCACCTCCGGTGCATGAGCCTGTATATATTCAGTAATCTCGGTCGATGGCGTACCCGGATACGCATACACACCACTTATTCCAGCATGTATAGCTCCTAATGCTACAGCCTCATCTCCTAATAAAAGTATCATTTTTTGATGTTTTTTGTCGTTTAACTTACATATAGTCGGCGAAGATACGAATAAGCGAGTAAAAAGTCAAGTTTACTTGATTATTTTTTCAACGCCGACGCGAAATGAGCGTCGGCCTCCTAACCTAGGAGGAGAATTAATAGACCTGGGTAAACTGCTGTGTTATCTCCAAAAATACTCCATTGCGTTTGGCTAAGTCTTTTGATTATAGTATCTTCGCAGTAGAAATAAAAGAGCTTATCAAGCCAGGCATATCACCTTCAATCATAAGCCTGCATATCAATCACCCTATCCCATTTGAGCTAATGCAATATCTCGGAGAAACCATCTCACTCGTCGTAGCCTTCTCATGGACCATCACCGCCCTGTTTGCCGAAGTGGCAAGCAAGCGCATCGGGTCTCTACAGTTCAATGTAGTCCGCATGTTCCTATCCATCTTGATGCTAGGTACCACGCTATGGATATTCACCGGTTCGCCGCTCCCCATGTATGCCAACGGGCACGCCTGGTTATGGCTCTCCCTTTCCGGTTTTGTGGGATATATCCTCGGCGACTACTGCCTCTTCAATTCCTACATACTCATCGGTTCGCGCTTCGGCCAACTCTTCATGACCTTGGCACCCATCGCTGCCGCCCTATCAGGATGGGCCATCCTGGGCGAACACATGTCATTGCAAGCTGTAGCAGGTATGCTCATCACCCTATTTGGTATAGGCCTCTCCGTCTTCAACAAAGGAGGCGGCAGGCACCGCATCTCGCTCAAGCTCCCCCTCAAAGGAGTACTATTTGGCATAGGCGCCGGCATTGGCCAAGGCGTAGGACTTGTGTTGAGCAAGGTGGGAATGAATCATTATGAGCAATGCATCCCTGCCGGACAAGAGGTTGCCACCACGCTCATGCCCTTTGCCTCCACCATGATACGTGCCATCACCGGTTTCGTCGGATTCTTCATCGTCATGGTATACCAGCGAAAGCTGTCCACTCTCGGTACGGCCATGCACGACCGCAAAGGCATGCATGCAGCCCTATGGGCCACCTTCGCAGGGCCCTTCATCGGCGTGTCGCTCTCGCTCATGGCCGTCCAATACACCGAAGCAGGCATAGCCTCCACACTCATGGCACTCACCCCAGTGCTTATCCTATGGCCATCGGCCTTCTTCTTCAAACACAAGATCACCTTCAAGGAGATCCTCGGAGCCATCATCAGTGTCATTGGCGTAAGCCTCTTCTTCTTATAAACGAATCGTTAACAACGCTCAGATATAAAGACAAACTGCCCCAACCAGTTGGAGCAGTTTGTCTTTTATCGTTTTGTTTCGCGCACCTGTCACACACTCATCAGATAGACCTTGAAGTCCTCGAACTGCGCCGTCATGGGCACGCTCTGCTTGGTGCCACGCATAAAGGCCTGCAGCTTTTCGGGGACAGCCACCTCAGCCTTGATGATGCCCTCCACCGTATCGCGGAATTTGGCCGGATGGGCCGTCTCCAGAAACACACCCTGCTCACCAGGCTGCAACATCTCGCTCAGCGCACGATAGCCGCAAGCCCCGTGCGGGTCGAGCAAGTAGCCCGTGCGGTGGTACGTATCAGCCAGCGTCTCGGCAATCTGTTCGTCCGTATAGGTAGCCCCACCGATGAGTCCGCATATATCGGCATGCGAGTGGCCATAGAGGTCGAGTATACGGGCAAAGTTGCTCGGGTCGCCCACATCCATCGCATTGGCAATCGTCTGCACCGAAGCACGCGGATTATACTCACCCGTCTGCAGATACTGGTAGAAGATATCGTTTCGGTTGTTGGCCGCAATGAAGCGCTTGATGGGAAGTCCCATACGGTGCGCAAAGAGTCCGGCACACAGATTACCGAAGTTACCACTGGGCACACATATCACCAGTTCGCCCTCCTTGCCCTGGCGCTTCATCTGCGCATAGGCATAGAAGTAGTAGAACGCCTGCGGGAGGAAGCGCGCCACATTGATCGAGTTGGCCGAGGTGAGCCGCATGTGCGCATTCAGCTCCGCATCCATAAAGGCACTCTTCACCAGGCGCTGGCAGTCGTCAAACACACCATCCACCTCCAGTGCCGTGATGTTCTGCCCCAGCGTAGTGAACTGACACTCCTGTATGGCACTCACCTTACCCTTCGGATAGAGCACATACACATGAATACCCTCCACCCCCAGAAATCCATTGGCCACGGCCGAACCCGTGTCGCCCGAAGTAGCCACCAGCACATTGACCTCAGTCATCGCGGGATCAGCCTGTTGACCGTTGTCTGTTGTCTGTTGACCATTAAAGTACCCCAACATCCTCGCCATGAACCGTGCCCCCACATCCTTGAATGCCAGCGTAGGGCCATGATACAGCTCCAGCGAATGGATATTCCCATCCACATGCACCACCGGAGCATCAAATGCCAGCGTATCATACACGATATGCCTCAACTCCTCGGCAGGGATATCCTCACCGAAGAAGGCATCGGCCACCCGGTAAGCTATCTCCTGAAAACTCATCTCCGCGATTCCGTCGAAAAACTCCTTCGGCAACTTCTTTATCTGTTCGGGCATATACAACCCCTTATCCGTGGCAAGGCCACGTACCACCGCCTCCTCCAGCGAGGTCAGCGGTGCCTGTTGATTTGTGCTATAGTAGTGCATAGTGTATCTATTCTTTACCAAATGTTATCCTTTTACGCCATCCCGCACTTTTCGCGCAGACAGCATTTCCGTCATACAACATGCAAATGTAACACTTTTTCCCTATTACGCTATACACCAAGACAGATATTTCAATATTTCCGTAACTTTTTGCCGTTTTGCAGCAATCAAGCTGCGTTCATTTTATTCTTCTTGGGGATTGGGCGAGAAGAAGGCAAGGATTTCCTTATTCCTCTTCTTTTTGGAATAGT
>JAZONI010000168.1:0-4464 GCA_045654445.1 Bacteroidaceae bacterium
TTGTTTGTCTGTATGTTATATAATAGCATTCAGGTGGTTATAGTGTCGGGGTTCCACCTCTTCCCATTCCGAACAGAGAAGTTAAGCCCGACCGCGCCGATGGTACTGCGTTTGTGGGAGAGTAGGTAGCCGCCGTTTTCAGGAGAGAGGAGTTGTCCAGATGGATGACTCCTCTCGTCGTTTATGGGTCTTCCTAGGAATCTAGACAATCTAGAGTATCTAGAATCTCTAGTTTCTAGGCCTCTTTTCTTTGTTTGGTGTCAGTGTCTGATTATTCTCGCGGATCTGTTCCCCACATCATCTTCTTCTGTAGGGTGTTGAAGAAGGTGCTACCCTCCTGTTTGACAACTCGGGTGGTGTAGGGCGCCTTGCATAGGGTGAGGGTGGTCTGTTCCGGGTAGCTGTTGCTGATACCATCAACAGCAACAAGAAAACTGCCGTTTCGGCTTTCAATCGTGAGTTGTAATATCTTATCATCAGCGATGACGAAGGGACGTACATTCAGGCTATGCGGTGCTACGGCGGTGAGTACAAATACATCGGCTTGCGGATAGATGATTGGGCCACCCGCACTTAATGAGTAGGCTGTCGAACCGGTCGGTGTGGCTATAAGCAGGCCGTCACCCATGTAGGTTGCCATGTGTTCGCCATTGACCGTTGTGCGTACGGCTATCATCGACGAACTGTCGTGCTTCGATACGGTAATCTCGTTGAGGGCATATTGTGGATGTGTTGTGTCGCCGTTTATGACGAGTTGCAGCAAACTACGTTCACGTACGGTATAGCGTCCTTCGTGTAACTGCTCGAAGAACTGCTCCATCTCATTAGCCGACACGTCGGCCAGAAATCCCAATCGCCCTGTATTGATGCCGATGATGGGAATGCCGGAGTCGCCTATCCCATGTGCAGCCTTGAGGAAGGTGCCATCGCCGCCTAGGCTGATGGCAAAGTCAATGCGCTGTGCTTTAAAGTCATTGATGACCCCTATGGGATGTATGCATACATCCTGCACGCTACAAAGGAAACGGTAGTAGTCGGGTGTTGCATATACTTCGTCACCATAGTAGGCTAGGATGCGTAGGAGCTGTTCGGCATGAACATGTTTTCCTGTTTCATGGGTATTTCCAAATAGGGCAAAGCGCATATGTAAAGTTAAAAAATGAACAAATCGGGGTTAAAAACGTACTTAGATAGCCAATTGTTAATTCTCAATTATCAAATCTCAATTTATTGTGTTAACTTTGTACCGAATTTTGTAGTTCTTGTAATTCAGAGCAAAGATAGTGATAAACGAGCTAAATATAAAGCTTTTTAGCAACGAGTGACAGCTATCTTCGCGATTTATTGCAAAGGTAATATATTTTTCGCATTTTATGACGAAACTGAGTGTAAATATAAATAAGGTAGCTACGTTGCGTAATGCACGTGGCGGGAACAACCCTGATGTGTGTCGATTCGCCTTGGATTGTGAGGCTATGGGTGGCGAAGGTATCACGGTTCATCCACGTCCCGACGAGCGTCATATACGTCGCAGTGATGTGTTTGCATTGCGTCCTTTGCTGCAGACCGAGTTCAATATCGAAGGCTATCCTAGCCCTGACTTTATCGAACTGGTGCTGCAAGTAAAGCCTGCTCAGGTTACTTTGGTGCCCGACTCTCCCGAACAGTTGACCTCGAACCATGGTTGGGATACCATAGCTCATCAGGCGTTCTTGACCGAAGTGGTATCCACCTTCAAGGAGGCCGGTATACGCACCTCGGTGTTCGTTGACCCCGATGAGAAGATGGTGGAATATGCGGCCAAGACCGGTGCCGACCGCGTAGAGCTCTATACCGAGCCTTATGCGGCAGGGTATGCTGCCGACCGCGAGGCTGCCATCGCTCCTTATGTCGTGGCTGCCAAGGCTGCAAGGAAGTCAGGGTTAGGACTCAATGCAGGGCACGACCTCAGCTTGGAGAATTTGGCCTACTTTGCCGAGCATATCGACCATCTTGATGAGGTGTCTATCGGTCATGCACTTATCAGCGATGCCCTTTATCTCGGATTGGCCGAGACGATAAAGCAATATAAAGCCTGTCTGGCGAGGAAGTAACTCCACCAGAAGGATTGAATGGTGTAAGATAAACAGTAAATACTAAAATAGATTAAGGAAATGTTGTTATTGCAAACACAAATGGGACAGGCTGTAGCAGAAATAGCCGAGAACCCCGTACTCACCGAAGTGGTAGAGACAGCAAATGAGATGAACCTCTGGGATATGGCCGTCAAGGGTGGCTGGGTTATGCTTGTTCTTGCTCTTCTCTCTGTCATCTGTGTATATATCTTTGTAGAGCGTCTTGTGGTGCTTAAGAAGGTGTCTAAGGTAGACCCTGTATTTATGGAACGTATCCGCGACTATGTGAAGACCGACGAACTGAAATCGGCTATCAACTACTGCCGTGTGACCAATACTCCCGCTTCAAACATGATTGAGAAGGGACTTGAGCGTATTGACCGTCCCGCTGCCGAGGTACAGGCCGCTTTGGAGAATGCCGGTAACCTCGAGGTCGCCAAGCTTGAGAAGGGCTTGTCAGTGATGGCTACCATCTCTTCAGGTGCTCCTATGATTGGTTTCTTGGGTACCGTTCTCGGTATGGTGAAGGCCTTCTGGGAGATGGCCAATGCCGGTAACAATATTGATATCACCTTGTTGTCGAGCGGTATCTATGAGGCAATGATCACCACTGTGGGCGGTCTCATCGTAGGTATCATCGCCATGTTTGCCTACAACTATCTTGTGTCTAAGGTAGGCGACGTGGCCAACACACTGGAGGCACAGACACTCTCATTCATGGACCTCAAGAATTAAAATTAAAAATTAAAGATTAAAACAGAGACGGTACCACTTCCGCTCCATGTCTTAACCATTAATTTTCAATTTCAATTATTCATTTTCAATTCGAATTCCCGTGAGTCTAAAAAGAAGAAACAAGATATCGCCCACCTTCAGTATGGCATCGATGACAGATATCATCTTCCTATTGTTGATATTCTTCATGATCACCTCTACCATGGTGACCCCCAATGCCATCAAGGTGCTGCTCCCCCAGGGCAAGCAGCAGACCTCGGCGAAGCCCCTCACAAGGGTAATCATCGATAAGGACCTCAACTACTACACCGCTTTCGGCAACGAAGACGAGATGCCCATCCTCCCCGAGGAGCTGGCCGCCTTCCTGCAGGAGTGTGCCCAGAAGGAGCCCGAGATGTACGTTGCGCTCTATGCCGACGAGCGTGTACCTTATCGCGAGATAGTCAATGTATTGAACATAGCCAACGAGAACCAGTTCAAGATGGTCCTGGCTACCCGCAAACCGGATAAAAAGAAAAGGCGTTGAAGATAGAGAGAAGTCAGATAGTAGGACTGGCAGCTACGCTAGCCATACACGCACTTGTGATAGTGCTGCTCGTGGTGCTCGCCATGCGCACTCCCCTGCAAGAGGAGGAGAGCGGTATCCCCGTGATGCTTGGTAATGTCGATTTGGCTCAGGGCCATACCGAGGCATACCAGTTCACCGAGGTGTCGTCTGTCAAGAGCGATGTCCCCAACATCACAAATGCTCCGCAGGCACAGCCCCAGCCGCAGGTCGACGAGCCTCTCGTGACCCAACCCGACGAACCCACCATAGACATGCCCACCGCCGAAGAGATAGAGGCACAGAAGCGTGCCGAGGCCGAGCGTCAGGCCGCCGAGCGTGCAGCGCAGCAGATGGCCAGCGCCTTTGGTAAAGGCTTCGAGATGGGGAGCAAGGGTGAAGCCACCGAGGCCGTTACCGAGGGCACACAGGGCGTAGAGACTGGCGTGTCGGCAGCGGAGAAGGCCACAGGTCAGGGCGTGTTGGGAACTTTCGACCTCAATGGCCGTAGCATATCGGGCGACGGACTCCCTGTACCCATCAATACCGTGCAGGACGAAGGCCGTGTTGTGGTGAACATCACCGTGAATCCCGAGGGTAAGGTGATAGCCACCAGCATCAACCGCCGCACCAATACCGTGAATCCCGAGTTGCGCCAGGCTGCCGAGGATGCAGCGCGCCGCGCCCGCTTCAACCGCATCGATGCCGTGGGCGACCAGCAGGGAACCATCACCTACTACTTCAAGCTGCGCTAGTTCGTCTGTTTCATTCGATATATTGTCGCTCCATCTTTGTGGAGCGACATTTTTTTAGGAGATAATATAACGTGAGCTCGATATAAGAAATCATTTAACAAGAACATCTAACTAACTGTCCCTCTGTTTATAGCTAATCTTTGTACACAAACATTTTCGCACTTTATTGATTAATAACGTATTAGCTTGCTATCGTCGATATTTTTTTGTATCTTTACATATGTGTTCAAAGTATATTCTCGGGTATCGGCGGAGACCTTCGCATCTCCAAACGTATAGAGTCTTCCATCAATTTGATGGTGTCAAGTCGCAGTGC
>JAZONI010000169.1:0-26823 GCA_045654445.1 Bacteroidaceae bacterium
TTTACATCGTTAAATACGGGATCCGGAAGGACCATACGTTTTTTTGGTTTTGCTTTTCTCATTTCTTTCTTGAAAAGTTTTTGTTTTCGTTTGGGGCTGCATTTTTGTCTTCTTCAACGCCCACTCTTGGGCATTTACTCAACCTTTATAGCTTATCCAACAAACCAAAACGTAAATTTTATAATTTTAATCTATGTTTTTGAGGGCTTATTTCTTTACCTCAGACCCGCCATTTTCGAACGAGCCGCGTTGTTTGGGGTAAGCTTATGGCTTACTTCTTAGCTTTGGGACGCTTAGCACCGTACTTAGAACGACGCTGGAGACGGTTAGCTACACCTGCGGTATCCAATGTACCACGAACGATGTGATAACGTACACCAGGGAGGTCTTTTACACGACCACCGCGTACCAATACGATTGAGTGCTCCTGCAAGTTGTGACCTTCACCGGGGATGTATGAGTTAACTTCCTTCTGGTTGGTCAAGCGCACACGCGCTACTTTTCTCATTGCTGAGTTAGGCTTCTTAGGTGTGGTTGTGTACACACGAGTGCAAACGCCACGACGCTGAGGACAGCTGTCCAAAGCGGGTGACTTGCTCTTGTCTGCAAGCACCTGTCTGCCTTTTCTAACTAACTGTTGAATTGTTGGCATTTTGTTAATTTTTAATTATTTATAGTTTAATATAGTTGTCTTTTTCATGCGGGCGGACACAGTCCACTCCATATTCGGGGTGCAAAGTTAGTGGTTTTCTCCCATTTAGCCAACATTTCTTGCTATTTTTTTCAAAGAAAACATGTTATCTAACATTTTTAGCCACTCTAACCATACGGCACAACACATAAACAAAGAGACGGTCTTTCCCAAAAGAAGATCCATCTCTTTTATAAAACGTAATATTAGGTATTATACATCAAGTCATCCCATTCAATCAAAGAGGACTATTCCTACCAGAGAAGCTGTATCACTTCCTTGCCAATCATAAACAATAGCACGCCACTGTAGATAATCTTCATTCCCGTTGTGAGCAGAAAGCCGACAAAGGACATGAGCGCCACCTTGAAAGCCTTTCCCTTGGACGAGCCCTCCATGAGTTCGCCAATGAAAGCTCCCACGAACGGACCGATGATGAGACCCCAAGGAGGAAAGAAGAAAAGTCCGGCAATGAGTCCAGCCATAGAGCCTCGCGTAGCCTGCTGGCCACCTCCAGAGAGATTGGTGAGCCAGACAGGAGCAATATAGTCAAGGATAGATACGATAGCCAAAAAGATTCCATAGACCCACAGCGACGCATTGCTGATATCAACGCCCTCACAAGGGAGCAGCAGCAACAAACCGACATAACTCAAAGGTGCCCCTGGAAGAGCTGGAAGTATAGAGCCTAAAAGGCCGACAATGCCAAAAATCAAGGCAAAGGTAATGAGGAGGGTTTCCATTGTTTTGTTTAGTGTGTAGCGTTTAGGGTTTAGGGTTTAGTGTGTAGGGTTGTCACTCCGGATGGCTACCCTAAACTCTAACCCCTAAACCCTAAACCCTTAAGATTCATACTTATTAATCAACTCAAGCAACTTTTCCACTGCATGCTCTTCGGGAATGTTCTTTTCGATACACTCTTTCTGCTTGTAGAGGCTCACTTTACCGCGTGCTGCACCCACATAGCCATAGTCGGCATCGGCCATCTCACCGGGGCCATTGACAATACAGCCCATAATGGCAATCTTCAGTCCCTTGAGGTGTGAGGTAGCCGCCTTGATGCGGGCGATGGTGTCTTCGAGTGCATAGAGCGTACGGCCACAACCGGGACACGAGATATACTCGGTCTTGCTGGTGCGTACACGCGCTGCTTGCAGTATGTTGAGCGCTGTTGCATCAATCTGCTGCGGAGCGATGTTGTCGCCAATGTTATGCAGATAAAGTCCGTCTACAAGACCATCAATGCAGAGCACACCACTGTCGGCAGCAGCACGCAACTGAAGGTCTGACAATGAGTCCTCAGCATAGTGCTGGAAGTATACGATAGGGTTAGTGATGCCCTCGTGCATAAGCAGATGAGCCAAAGCACGGTGCTCGCCCACGCGATGCAGATGACCCGTCTGATGGATGACTACCACCTCGGGGTGTGTCTTGAGGCATGCCAGCACCTCCTCGGAGCATTGGCTGTAGGTCACGAAGAGGAACTTCAACTTGGCGGGACACATGGCTATCAGGGGCAGGTAGTTGCGCTCGCCAAAGCCCATGAATACGGGATAGGTGTTCTCCTCGCCTGTCCATGCCGGAGCATCCACGATGAGGGGTATGTCGGGGCGCTTCTCGGGCAGTGTGCTACCGCAGTAGAGGTAGTCGGGACGGAGGTTGGCATCGAAGCCACGCTCCTTACCGAAGTAACTGCCGATGACTACAGGCACCTGTCCACCACCGATATTGGCCACGGCATGGGTAGTACGGCGCTCGGGAGCAAAGTAGTTGAACTCTTTGCTCACTACGCCCTCAATGGGCAGATGTATAGCGTGTGCGGTGACATAATCGACCAATGACTTTGCCACGGGAATCTCGGCTTCAGGGGCCTCACTGAGCGATACGCGTATGGTGTCGCCCAAGCCATCGTAAAGCAGAGCGCCTATACCTACAGCACTCTTGATGCGGCCATCTTCGCCCTCACCAGCTTCGGTAACACCGAGGTGAAGCGGGAACGACATGCCCTCTCTTTCCATGGTAGCCACGAGCAGGCGCACGGTGCGCACCATGATAACGGTATTGCTGGCCTTGATGGAGATGACCACATTGGCAAACTCCTCGGCCACGCAGATGCGCAGGAACTCCATGCACGACTCTACCATACCCTCGGGTGTGTCGCCATAGCGGCTCATGATGCGGTCGCTGAGCGAACCGTGATTCACACCGATGCGGATGGCCGTGTGGTTCTCCTTACATATATTGAGGAAGGGAACCAGCTTGGCTCGTATCTTCTCTATCTCTGCTGCATACTCCTCATCGGTGTAAGTGAGCTGCTTGAAGGTGCGTGCCGTGTCTACATAGTTACCGGGATTGATGCGCACCTTCTCGGCATAGAGCGCTGCCACATCGGCCACGCGGGCATTGAAGTGCACATCGGCAACAAGCGGAGTGTCGATACCCTGACCGCGCAATGCGGCATTAATCTCGCGCAAGTTCTCCGCCTCGCGCACCCCCTGCGTGGTGAGGCGCACATATTCGCCACCAGCCTCGACAATGCGTCGTGCCTGTGCCACTGAGCCTTCGGTATCGGTAGTGGCTGTAGTGGTCATCGACTGCACACGGATTGGATGATCTCCACCCAACGGAGTGCCGCCAATCTGTATTTCGCGGCTTGTACGCCGTGTATAGTTAAAGAGGTCCATTCTAAATAAAATCGCGTTAATAATGATTCCACACTTCACAATCTTCGCAAAGGTAAATAAATGATTCAAGTTTCGCAAGTAAAAAAGGTCATCTGATTTGATTCTTAGTGCACACGAAAAGTTTTTTCATCCTTTTTTCGCCAAACACTTGTAAAATCCAAACAATCCCCGTACCTTTGCAGTGCAATGTCATAGTGATGGCAATTGTGTCGGGCTTTTAGCTCAGTTGGTTAGAGCAACAGACTCATAATCTGGAGGTCCTAGGTTCAAGCCCTAGATGGCCCACGACGAAAGGGAAATGTCAAGTGCAGTAAATCAAGCATTTGACATTTCTTTTTTTGTACCTTTTGCTGAGTATCGTACATACTGTAGCACGAAAATCCTGCTATTTTAAGCTTCTTCGCATAAAATGTTGACTAATTGTTGACCTATCGAATCATATGAGATATATGTTTAAAAGTACTCTACGTGTCTTAAACAAAATATATAAATGAGATAAATAATTAAAAAGCACGGAATAATGCAAGTTATTCGGAGAAAAAGGGTATATTTGCATAATTAATACACATAAAAATCTAATAACGCATATGAACTCAAACAATTATTGTGTAATCATGGCTGGCGGTGTAGGTAGCCGCTTTTGGCCGCAGAGTCGTGTGAAACACCCCAAGCAGTTTGTCGATTTCTTTGGCATGGGAAAGTCGCTGTTAAGACAGACCTATGAACGTTTTTTGCGTATTGTGCCGCCACAGAACATCATTGTATCCACCCATACAGACTATTCAAATCTAGTACGCGAACAGTTGCCCGAACTGCCCATCGAACAGATTCTGCACGAATCAGCACATCGTGGGACAGCGCCTAGCATGGCATTTGCTGCCTATCACATACGCACACTCAACCCAGACGCTAATATCGTGATGGCTCCATCGGACCAATTAATTCTGGATGAGAATAGATTTGTCGAAGATATGCAGAAAGCATTGGCACATGTCGCAAAATCCGATTGCTTAGTAACCGTAGGCATACGCCCTACACACCCTGAGACACGCTATGGATATATCCAAGCTAGCGGAGAGGAGGTAGATGGTTTTATTAAAATCAAGACCTTTACAGAAAAACCTGAATATGATTTTGCTCGCATATTCGTAGAAAGCGGAGAGTTTTTTTGGAATACAGGTCTGTTCATCTGGAATGTCAACACTATCATAACTACAATGATGCAGATGCTACCCGATATGGCCTCGCGCCTAGATGCCATCTTCCGAGAAGAGCCGAATCGCGACAAACGCCGTTCGGCACTCTATGACTGCTATGAGTCGTTCCCGAACATCTCGGTGGACTATGCTGTTATTGAACGTGCATCGAACGTATACATGCAGACCGGTTCGTTTGGTTGGGCTGATGTAGGCCGTTGGGACGATGTGTATCGCTATTCAGGAAAGGATGCCGAAGGCAATGTCGTTCGTAGCGGACGTGTGGAACTTTATAACTGCCACAACAATTTAATCTCAGCCGATGAGAAAAAACTGGTTATCCTACAAGACCTTGAAGGCTATTTAGTTAATGATACGGCAGATATTCTAGTCATCTGTAAAAAAGATGAGGACGATGATTTCAAGAAGTTCCGCAACAATGTGTTACTGAAGTATGGTGAAGGATACATGTAAGCATCGTGCAACGATAGATATAAAAAGGCAGAAGCGGAGTCATTGGCTCCGCTTCTGCCTTAGATGATTAGAAACACTTAAAGTGCAGCCTGTATGTCGGCAGCAATCTGTACAAATTCCTCTGGTGTGAACGACAACTTGGGGTTGCTGAAAAGCATGTCGCTCTCCTTCTGCAGAGGGATAAGGTGGATGTGTGTGTGAGGTACCTCCATGCCGAGTACTGCCATGCCGATGCGCTGGCAAGGGAAGGCGCTCTTCAGTGCCTTGGCAATCTTCTTGGCAAAGAGATGCAGGCCTGCCAACTCCTCGTCTTCGAGGTCGAAGATGTAATCAACCTCACGCTTGGGGATAACAAGCGTATGTCCCTTCACCATAGGGTTGATATCGAGAAAGGCAAAATACTTGTCGTCCTCGGCCACCTTGTAGCAAGGAATCTCACCAGCTACGATTCTGCTGAATATGCTTGCCATAATTTCTTATGCGATGCTGATGTTGAGGATTTCGAGGCTAATCATACCGCCGGGAGTCTTGATGTCGGCCACTTCACCAGGTTTCTTGCCGAGCAAGCCTTGTGCGATGGGGGTATTCACCGAAATCTTGCCTGCCTTGAGGTTGGCTTCACTCTCGGGCACGATGGCATAGCACATCTTCATGCCCGTCTTCACATTCTTCAACTCTACCTTAGTGAGCACCTGTACGGTGTCGGTCTTCAGTTTGCTCGTGTCGATGATACGTGCCTCGCTGATGGTGAGTTTCAGTTGGTTGATTTTCATCTCCAACATGCCTTGTGCCTCCTTGGCAGCGTCGTACTCGGCATTCTCCGACAAGTCGCCCTTGTCGCGTGCCTCTGCGATTTGTCGAGATATCTCAGGGCGCTCCACGCTCTCCAATCTCTTGAGTTCGGCTATCAGTTGGTCGTAGCCTTCTTGTGACATATAAGCCATAGTCCTTTATATTTTATGTGTTAGTTTATTATTTCTTCTTATCGTTTTTTCTCTATGCCGCAGTTCCGTTTGAACGAAACAAAAAAGAATCCCAACAATGAATGTTGGAACCCTTAAGGCCATCTATGTGTTTGCAAAGATAGGCATCTTTTTTCAAATTGCGCCACAAAAAGATGAAATTTTTATTAACGCATGCTTTATTCGCTCGTTTTTCGTATCTTTGCGACAAATATGAAGATTATCGCTTATGGAAGAATGCACTAAGCACATATTGATATTAAATGGCCCGAACTTGAACTTGCTTGGAAAACGTGAGCCGGGTATCTATGGTACTGATACGATGGAGGGATGCCTTGCTGCGTTGCAGGAGCGTTTCCCCATGGTGGAGTTCGAGTATTACCAATCCAATGTAGAGGGCGAACTTATCAATAAGCTGCACGAGGTGGGCTTCTCCTACGATGGAGTGGTATTCAATGCTGGTGCCTATACACATACCTCTGTGGCGATACACGATGCTATCAAGGCGATACAGACACCGGTCGTGGAGGTACACATCTCCAATGTGTATCAACGTGAGACCTACCGCCACACATCGCTCATCACTGGCGCATGTGTAGGGGTTATCGGAGGGTTCGGTATGGACTCGTATCGCTTGGCTGTTGAAGCAATCATCAAATTATGATTAACGAAGCTATTGACACCTATATACTCCGCCACATGGATGAGGAGAGCGACTATCTGAAGGCGCTTTTCCGACAGGCGCATGTTACCCTCATCAATCCCCGTATGTCTTCGGGGCATCTGCAGGGGCGCTTGCTCAAGATGTTGGTGCAGATGATTCGTCCACACCGTGTGCTTGAGATAGGTACCTTTGCCGGCTATTCGGCACTTTGCATGGCCGAGGGTCTGGAGGAGGGCGCCTTGTTGCATACCTATGAGATTGACGATGAGTTGGAGGACTTCACCCGCCCTTGGATTGAGGGTTCTCCCCATGGCGACAAGGTATGTTTCCACATCGGCAATGCCTTGAACGAGGTACCCCTGTTGGGCGAGATATTCGACCTAGTCTTTATGGACGGCGACAAGAGGCAATACAGAGAGTACTACGAGATGGCTTTGCGCTACACATCACCCCATGCGTATATCCTTGCCGACAACACCTTGTGGGATGGACACGTGGTCGATGAGCAGTATCGCAACGATCGCCAGACTGCAGCCATCAATGAATTCAATGCCTTTGTTGCTGCCGACAAGCGGGTGGAGAAACTGATTCTTCCACTTCGTGATGGACTGACAATGATCAGAAAACGATAATCATTCTACATATTAAAACAAAATCAAATCGAATATAGAAAATGGAATCAACCAGACAAAGTAAGATTGCACGCCTCATACAGAAGGAGTTGAGCGAGATATTCCTTTTGCAGGCCAAGTCAATGAATGGTGTACTCGTGTCGGTAACCGCCGTGCGTGTCAGTCCCGACCTCAGCATAGCCCGTGTATATATCAGCGTGTTCCCCTCAGAGCGTGGCGACGAGATTGTGAAGAACCTCAATGATAACATGCGCTCTATCCGTTTCGAGTTGGGCAACCGTCTGCGTCATCAGTTGCGCATCATTCCCGAGTTGAAGTTCTTCATCGATGACTCGCTCGACTATCTGGAGCGCATCGATGAACTGCTTAAATAAGTAGCATCTGCTCCTGTAGCCGTTACCGCCCTCTGTCGCTATGAATGTGCCTCTCTATATTGCAAGGCGTTACCTCTTCTCCAAGAAGTCGCACAATGCCATCAATATCATCTCCGCCATCTCCATGTGTGGCGTGGCCTTGGCGACATTGGCGTTGGTGTGTACACTCTCGGTCTTCAATGGTTTCCACGACCTGATATCAAGTTTCTTCACTCATTTTGACCCCGATATCAAAATTGAGACGGTCAAGGGAAAAAGCTTCGTCCCCGACTCCTCATTGGTTGCAGCCATTGGCGCTGTGCCGGGTGTCGAGGTGGTGAGCATGACTTTTGAGGACAATGCGATGGCCAAGTATAAGAACCAGCAGGCCATGGTTACCATCAAGGGCGTCGACGACAACTTCCAGTCACTGACCCATATCGAGGATATTCTCTATGGCAATCCCAACTTCGTACTCTACGATGCTGTTGCTGACTATGGCGTGATGGGGCACCAGTTGATGTATATGTTGGGCACGGGTATCCAACCTTCCGACCCCATCGAGGTGTATGCTCCGCGCAAGGGCGGTAAGGTGAATCTGGCCAATCCTTTGACCAACTTCCGCCGCCAATACCTCTATTCTCCGGGCAACGTGTTTAGTGTCAACGACTCCCGTTATGCCTCATCGTACATCATCACCTCGTTGGACTGTGCCCGCCGCCTCTTTGAACGTACCTCGGAGGTTACAGCGCTTGAAATCCGTCTGGCAGATGACGCTCCAGCCTCTCGTGTACAGAAGACGTTGCAGCGACTTGTGGGTGATGATTTCACAGTGAAGAACCGCTATGAGCAGCAGTCGGCCACGTTCAAGGTAGTCAAGATAGAGAAGTTCATCTCCTATCTCTTCTTGTGCTTCATCCTCATGGTGGCCTGTTTCAACATCATCAGTTCGGTGTCTATGCTCATCCTCGACAAGCGCGCCAATGCGACCACCTTACGTTCGTTGGGTGCTACCGACACGCTGCTGTCCCGTATCTTTGTCTACGAAGGTTGTCTCATCGCTTTCATGGGTGCCCTTGCCGGCTTGGTGCTGGGTATTGTGTTGAGCCTGTTGCAGCAGGAGTTTGGCATTATAGGCCTGGGCGACGGACAATTTGTTGTCGACGCCTACCCTGTGCGGGTGAAGTTCCTAGACATCTGCTTGGTATTTGTTTCAGTAATTGTTGTCAGTGCCGTTTCGGTATGGCTTCCTGTGCGATTGCTCAATCGCTACACACCTGTCGAATAATCCTTTAGGTGGGTTCTATAAATTAACTTTTCCTGAATCAGAACCGCATCGCCATGGTCAGCGAGGCGCTTGTGGTTGTTGCTGTGGGGCATACGAAGAGGTTCCACCCCGTAATCTTGTGCATCACCTTGCGGGTATAGGGTAGCATCCAGTAGCCGATGCGAGCACTGAGGATACCGATGCCGGCTCCGGCAAACACGTCGGTAAACCAGTGACGCTCATTGTAGACACGCAACACGCCTACGGTGATGGCAGCCGTGTAGGCTCCCACTGATATCCATGGCGACTTGTCGCCATACTCAATGCGCACCAGTTCGGCACCCATGAATGTGGTGGCCGTATGTCCCGAGGGGAATGAGTTGTTGGCCGAGCCGTCGGGGCGTGGTTCACGTACGGTGTATTTGATTGCATTGACGATAGTCCCAAGCGCAACATAGGCCGTGGCCATCTCGAGTGTGCGGTCCACATAGTTATGTTTGGCCTCGACGCCCAACAGGCTGAGTCCATAGACCGAGGCCAGGGGGACATATTGCAAGTGATCGTCCAACGTCACGCGGTGGTCGCCACGCCATTCGTTCAGGTAATCGCGCACCTCGTATCGTGCGTTCTTCACCGGCTCCACAAATCCCAATGTTCCGGCACCCACCAGCGAGAGCGGCATGATGAGTTCACCCGCCTTGAAATTTGTTTTTGAGGCAATGCTGTCGGCATTTGTCCGGCTCATCACGGGTAGCATGCAGAGTATGGCCAGTAGGGCAGTTAGCAGTCGGTGCATATATGGTGTTTGCAAGGGTAAATCTTATTTTAGTATAAAGTTGCACAAAGATAATGAAAAAAACATTATCTTTGCGATACAGATTTATTTTAACACATTATGTACTCACTCAAAGAACTCTACCGCATAGGCCATGGCCCTTCGAGCAGTCATACGATGGGACCTCGTAATGCCGCCACCCAGTTTCTCAACCGCAATGCCGAGGCTGTACGCTTCGAAGTGACCCTCTATGGCAGCCTTGCCGCTACAGGCAAAGGTCACATGACCGACCAGGCCATCCTTGAAGTGCTGGGTGAGGAACGCACCACCATTGTATGGGAGCCTAAGACATTCCTCCCCTTCCACCCTAACGGTATGAAGTTCCGCGCCCTCAACGCAGGGGGCGAGCGCACCGCCGAGTGGACCGTCTATAGTGTGGGAGGAGGAGCCCTTGCCGAAGAGGGTCAAGCCCCCATCGAGCACAAGCAGGTATATACAATGAATACGGCCTCTGAGATACTCTCATGGTGCATCAGCACAGGCAAGAGCTACTGGGAGTATGTGGAGGAGTGCGAGGGTCCCGAGATTTGGGACTATCTGCGTGAGGTATGGAACACGATGAAAGCTGCTGTACAGCGTGGCCTTGAACAAGAGGGTGTACTTCCTGGTCCGCTCTGCCTACGCCGCAAAGCTGCCAACTACTATGTGCGTGCCGAAGGTTATCAGCAGTCAATGCGTACTCGCGGGCTCCTCTTTGCCTATGCCCTTGCCGTGAGTGAGGAGAATGCCGCCGGTGGTAAGATTGTTACCGCTCCCACTTGTGGATCGTGTGGTGTATTGCCGGCAGTACTATATCATCTTTATAAATCACGCGACTTTTCTGAGCAACGCATCATACGTGCCTTGGCCACAGCCGGACTCTTCGGCAATATCGTCAAGACCAATGCCTCTATCTCGGGAGCCGAAGTAGGTTGTCAGGGTGAGGTAGGTGTAGCATGTGCTATGGCTGCAGCCGCTGCCGCACAACTCTTTGGAGGTATGCCCTCGCAGATCGAGTATGCTGCCGAGATGGGACTTGAGCACCACTTGGGACTCACATGTGACCCCGTGTGCGGACTCGTACAAATCCCTTGTATCGAACGTAACGCCTATGCCGCAGCCCGCGCCATGGATGCCAACTCCTATGCCATGTTCACCGATGGTGTGCACCGCGTGTCGTTTGACAAGGTGGTAGAGGTAATGAAAAAAACTGGACATGACCTGCCCTCACTCTACAAGGAGACCTCAGAAGGTGGCCTCGCTCAAGACTACAAGCAAATGTGGGGCAACGAACATTCTACAATGTATTTCTAAAAGATAAAACAAAACAAAAGATAGAGATGAAATCGCGATTTCATCTCTATCTTTATTTATACCTCCTTCATCGACAGACTGATGCGCTTACGAACATAGTCAACCTCGAGCACACGTACGGCGACATGTTGGTGTACCGACACGATGGTAGTGGGATCGGAAACGAAACGGTCGGCCAGCTGCGACACGTGCACCAAGCCATTCTCCTTGACGCCTATGTCGACAAAGCAGCCGAAGTTGGTGACATTGGTGACGATGCCGGGGAGCACCATACCTGCCTTGACATCGTCGATGGTGCGCAGGCGCTCATCGAAGCTCCACACCTCGATGGCTTCTCGAGGGTCGCGCCCTGGCTTCTCCAGCTCGGTCATGATATCGTGTAGCGTGGGGAGTCCCACAGCATCACTCACATACTTGTTGACATCTATCTGCGCACGCAACTCGGCACGGGCGATAAGTTCGCTCACGGTACAGCCGAGGTCGCGGGCCATCTGCTCTACAAGGCGATAGCGCTCGGGATGCACGGCCGAGTTGTCGAGCGGGTTCTTGGCATCGGGGATGCGCAGGAAGCCTGCCGACTGCTCGAAGCTCTTCTCTCCCATGCGGGGCACGCGCTTCAGCTCGCTACGCGAGGCGAAGGCTCCGTGCTCGGCGCGGTAGTCGACGATGTTCTGCGCCAGCGTGGCATTGAGTCCCGACACATAGGTGAGCAGGTGTTTGCTGGCGGTGTTCACATTCACCCCCACGGAGTTGACGCAATGCTCCACGGTGCGGTCGAGCGACAATTTCAGTTCATTTTGGTTCACATCGTACTGGTACTGCCCCACCCCGATGGACTTGGGGTCAATCTTCACCAGTTCGGCCAAGGGGTCCATCAGTCGGCGGCCTATGGACACGGCACCACGCACGGTGACGTCATAGTCGGGAAACTCGTCGCGGGCCACCTTCGAGGCCGAATAGATGGAGGCCCCATCCTCGCTCACCACGAACACCTGCAGCTGGCGGTCGTAGCGCTGCGAGGTGACAAACTGCTCGGTCTCGCGGCTGGCCGTGCCATTGCCGATGGAGATGGCCTCTATCCTGTATTGCTCCACGAGTCGCGTGAGCTTACGCGCAGCACCGGCATAGTCCGACTTGGGCGGATGGGGATAGATGGTCTCATTGTGGAGCAGATTGCCCTGTGCATCGAGGCACACCACCTTACATCCCGTGCGGTAGCCGGGGTCGATGGCCAGCACGCGCTTCTGCCCGAGGGGCGGAGCCAAGAGGAGCTGCTTCAGATTAGCTGCAAACACGCGGATGGCCTCCTCGTCGGCCTTCTGCTTGGAGCTATTGGCAAACTCGGTCTCTATGGATGGTCGGAGCAATCGCTTGTAGCCGTCGCGCACGGCAAGAGCCACCTGCTCGGCACATTCGCCCGAGGTGCGCACATATTGGCGTTCGAGGCGCTCGATAGCATTAGCATCATCGGCAGGGGCAATCGTGACACGCAGGAATCCCTCGTTCTCGCCACGGCGAATGGCCAGCATGCGGTGCGACGAGCAGCGCGAGAGCGGTTCGCTCCAGTTGAAATAGTCGCGGTACTTGTCGGCCTCGGCCTCCTTGCCTGCGACGACCTTGGAGGTGATGCGTGCCTCGCGGGCAAAGATGCCACGTAGGGCGTTACGCGACCGCTCGCTCTCGCTCACCCACTCGGCTATGATGTCGCGCGCTCCCTGCAGGGCCTCATCGGCACTCCTCACCTCGCCCTTGACGAAGCGCATGGCCATACTCTCCACACCCCCTCCATTCTGCGCCATCAGCATCTTGGCCAAGGGTTCGAGTCCCTTGGTGCGTGCCACCTCGGCACGGGTGCGGCGCTTGGGCTTATAGGGTAGGTAGATGTCCTCCAGCTCCGTGGCGTCCATACACCCCGCGATGCGTGAGCGCAACTCATCGGTCATCTTGCCCTGCTCCTCGATGGTGGCCACGATGGTCTCCTTGCGTTTCTCGAGCTCCACCAACTTCTTGTGTGCCGTGTCAATGGCAGCAATCTGCACCTCATCGAGGCCGCCCGTCGCCTCCTTGCGGTAGCGACTGATGAAGGGGATGGTAGCTCCTTCGGCTAATAACTTCAGCGTGTTGGCCACGGCTTGCTCTGTGAGGCCTAATGTTCGGGAAATATATTTGTTCATCGTATCTTATGTTTTCTATGTTCACCTTTTTTTTGCATTCGCAAAGGTAAGGACAAATTATGAATTTTGGCTTAATCAACCTTATTTCTTTTCTCCCTCCAACCTCTGCAAAGCTACTACATTCCTTTTTCGGCCTCCGCGACTTAGTTAGGGAAACGCATCATAGAAAAATCCGTTCCCTCGATGGAATCGGCTTTTTTTGAAACTCTCCCCATCGATTTCAGGTTACAAAAGTTCATAAATGGGTTGGCATTGGCAAGCCATCATGTCTACACAATGGCATAGCGCAGCATGGCTAAACTATCTAAAAGCACTGTCCCTCTTCAAGGGGGCGTAGCGAGGCCTTCAGAGGGTTGGCTAATGCCAAGCCGTGCCGAGGGAGGGAAGCGCAGTGCTCTGCGCGACGGAGGACCCGATAGGGAGTAAAGCGTAATGTAATGGAGCGGCGCGGAGGGGATAATCACAAATCGAACAACTCAATATTACCATTCGACGTAAAGACTACAAACAGGTTCTCAATATATTGCGATATTTTTTTTCAAACTTTTCCGAGGGCTTGAAAAAAAAAATTTTCACTATAGTGATAAAAAATTTTCAACAAAGCGAAAAAAAATTATCAAGCCTATGAAAAAATCCAGAGAGCTACAAACTCGAGTTTAGACAAAGGGAAACTGTAATTTGGAAGGCTGCAAACTGCAAAAATCGTTTATCCATTTTTTCCAACTCCTTTCGCTTCTGCCAATGCCAACCCATTTATGAACTTTCGCCACCTGTTTTTCCAGTATTTCATCGTGAAACAGTCAATCAGTTAGCCCTTGATTGTCCGTTTATCGGCAAGCTATCTTCATTACAATACTACTTCTTGCCTTCAGCAAGAAATGGCGATTTCACTCTTGTGCATAGGCGTGAATTTCCTGAAACTTTTGTTTACTTTTCCTTCCTCGTGCATAAAAAACGTGCTTTATTTACTTTCGAGAAACAACTATCTCCTTCGAGCGTTTGCATTGTTCGGTTAAGAAAAATACGAAGAGCATGAAATAAATCATTATTCATAATTGACTTTGGCCCCTCCGGGCGTCGAACCTTGTTTCAAAATTCAGAATTAAATTGTAATTTTAGTTTGCTGCGCAACCTGAAGATAGGCTACGGCTCGCTGAAAAAAGTTCAAATAAATTTGGCTTCTTGCTCGCCTTGCACTACCTTTAATCTATGCTCGCATAGCTTGGAATTAGGCTGCGGCTCGGAAAAATACAAATAAATTTGCTTTTTCTCTCGCCTTGCACTAATTTTGCAGCATCCGAGGGGAGAAATCCTCGGGTCAAGAATGCGTTTCTTGCTTTATCCCGTGATTCGAAATCTGGAAAATTTCAACTTAGAGGGATGAGGACAATGCAACGCTCATTCTGTTTGTATATCCACACAAGTACAGCCCTTGCTGTACCCCACGGTATATACGACAGCGTGGGGTATTTGTTTCTCAGTTCATTTCTAAGTAGGTTTTTCCAGAGCCTGAATCACGATGAGCGCGACAAGTCTCTACGCTTTTCTTGTATCTATAATCAAGCACATTATTAACGCTGATTTCGGGGGACTTGTAGGCACTAAAAACGGTTTAGTGATATGAAGTCGTATTATCGTTTCGTTGGTGCTTTGGCACTATTTTCGTTAGTCGCTTGTAATAGCAAGCAGGTTGATTATCTGCCTTTTCAAGAATCGGAAGATGGTTATTGGGGATTGATAGACCGTAAAGGTAAGGTGCTCTTTGCAGAAGAGTTTGAAAACTACATTTGTGGTATTAACGAAGGAGTATTGCTAACCACAGATGATGACGGTAAATATCAATTCTATACAGTAGAGAAAAAACCGAAGCTCATTAGTGAAGGCTATAAGGATGCCGGTGTTTTCAATGGAGGTTTTGCTCCTATTGTAATGAAAGATGAGTGGATTAAGTTTATCAACAAAAAGGGTGAGATAGTATCTGAATTAAAGGAAATAGACGGATTACAAGTTGAATGGATTTCTGGTTTCCACTATGGAGTGGCAATTTATCTTCTAGAGGATGGAAGCCGTGGACTTATTGACACAAAAGGAAAGGTTCTTACAGCACCACAGAAAGTAGGACTCGATTTTTGTAGAGAACAAAATATGCTCTCATACGGCAAGGTAATCGATAATGAAATTCTGATTGTAGAATATGCTGATGCAACATTGTTGCTCAATTACAAAGATTATATTAAAGCCAATAATAGTAAGGCTCTATATCAATTGGACAAAGAAAAGCATACTGCCAGTTTCTATGCAAATAGCAATCTTTATTGTATAAGCACAAAGAGAAAACATATCATAATGGATGGGAAAAAAGAAGTTCTGGAAATAACCAAAGACTCCAAGTGTTTCAATATTTATGATATTAAAGGCAAATATCTACTCTATTCTAATGAGAATGGAGATAAAAAGGGCATTATGGACATGAAGGGTAATGTTGTAATTCGTCCCAAATATAGGTTCTTAACATTTATGGATGAAAAGACGCTCCTTTGTTCCACTAATAGTGAGGTTTTTAAGTTGATAGACGTCAAAGATAATGTGATAAGTAGTAATGTGGATATACATGAAGATGTATATGAAGGTATGGTAAACTTTCGATTCCATGAGGGAATAGCCTGCCTCATTAATGAAGATGAAGATTTCTACTTTTCAGATAAGAAGGGGGATCCTATTGATAATAAGACCTACCATAATATTCGAGAAACTTACGAATGCTTCGTTAATAGTGACTTTTTTAATGTGAACAAATTTATCAGAAATTACGAAATCACAGAAACGGGAGTGGCTGGAATTGGTTTTAACACAACAACGGATGAATTCATAGAATTAGATCTTGGTGATTATGATTATTATGATGAGGACGAACTTCTATACAAATATTACGATGAAGATGAAATAGAGTTCTATGAGTATGTCAATGGCTTAAAAATGGAGTTTTACGCTACATTTACAGAACCTATAGTGACGAGACAGCAGGGTTATAAAGATTGGAATGATGAATGTGAATTAGAGCGACTGATCGTAGGCTTTGAACTGACAGGTGAATCTAAAGATAGAGGTGATGTTATATTTGATGGACTCTGTAATCATATGATGGGCAAGTGTACAAGTTATCAAAGAAATAGTGATACAAATGTTTCGCTATTCTTCAGCGGAGATAAAGAAGTGAGGTTGATTAACGACAAGGAAGATAATATTATTGCTATCGTTTACTTTATGTAATTGTAATAGAATAGGAAGGAGTGTATGGAAGTTCAACATATACCCCTTCCCTTTAAAGTCAAAATAAACTTATGAAACGCGTATTATATTTGTTGCCAATATTACTGGCTTTTCTTGCTGTCGAAACAGCAGAGGCAAAAAAGGTAAAATACCCCAATGGGGACTATTATGTAGGTAAATGGAAAAAGAAAACTCCTCACGGAGAAGGTACTATGAAGTATGCCAATGGAAATGTTTATGTCGGCCTTTGGGAGTATGGAGTACGAAGTGGTGAGGGGAAAATGACCTATAAAGACAATTCTGTTTACGAGGGTAATTGGCAGTCGAACAAGAGATATGGACATGGGAAATATACAACAAATAATGGTGACGTTTATGAAGGTTCTTTTGTAGAAGATTTATATCATGGTCAAGGTGTGTATACTTATGTGGACGGAACTATCTATGAAGGCTCATTTTATAGGGGATTCAAAGATGGCCAAGGCAAGCAGCAAAGTTCCCACGGAGATTGGTGGGAAGGGACTTGGAGAAGAGATGTCTTTACCTCCGGCCAATGCTCCTATAAAGAAGCTAACGGGACGACATTTAAAGGCCGTTATGAAAACGGAAAAATTAAAGAAGGAAAATTAATTCACGCTAATGGTGATTGGTTTGAAGGAATTTGGGACAATGACAAGTTTGACACTGGTAAGTGTCAATGGACTGACTATACAGGAGGAGAATTTAGCGGCACATATAAAGATGGAATTTTTTCTCAAGGAGAACTGACAACGTCTGATGGCAGTTGGTACAAAGGCACTTGGAAAAACGGAGTTTTCTATAAAGGTGATTGCAAGGAAATCAACTCTTCGCATATTTATGAAGGAAGTGTTGAAAACGGAAAGCCATATACGGGTGTTGCCGATGGCCGTTGGGGAAACAATTACTATAAAGGAGAATTCTTGAATGGTGTGTTCATAAGAGGTGAATGTGAGTTAAAAACTTTTGCTTATTCATTCAAAGGGCATCGAACCGAGGATTTATTCTCAGGCACAATGAAATATAGCAATGGTTTCGTATACGAAGGTGACTTGAATGTTGATTTGGAGAAGGCTGGAAATGGAACATTTGTTGGAGATTCTGAACAAGATAATCTTCAAGGAGAATTCCTTTCCGACTATCTTGTAAAAGGTAAGGGAACTTTTACAAGCTCGTCAAAAGAGTACAATTTCGCTATTGAAACGATCAATGAGGATGATTATAATGTAAAGATATATGATAATGGGAAGTTGTATTTGAATGACAACATGCCGATATTCGAGACGGATAGTGTATTTGAGAAGATGAACATTGCCCTCGAAGAAAAGATGGAAAAGGAGCGACAAGAGAAGATAATAGCAGAGAGTCGCGCATTCTGTAAAAAACATTTCGCAGGACATGTATATAAGGCCAACTCAGTATCATGGAATAGCAGTGCAGAGGGGGCTTGGTTGATGGGAACAATCATGGATATCAAAGTAACCCTTCGATTTGTTTCTTCGGACAAAGCAGAATATACCGTACATGCACAAATGACCAATGCTTTAGATGATAATCCCTTTGTCAGAATGCAACTAGAAAGCGTGTGTAACGAAATGGATGGAATGACTGAAACCGTCGAGTACAAATATGTGGATGAAAAACTCTATATAGACAATGTGGAATGTAGCACGGGAAATAATTTCAAGAACATACAGTTTGATATGGGAATGTGGAATTGTTGGCTAAAACAAGTTAAATAATTAATCATAATAAGGTCCATTTATAAAAAAAAGAGACTTGTTGTAAAACTCCATAAAGTCTTCAAAGAATAGGCGCAGACGTACTTTGAAGGCTTTGTGGAGTTTGTTCTAATGCCTTATCCTTCCCCTCTTCCAACCCAAATCCCCAAGCCGAATGAAAAGAACGCAGCCACGGACGATTAGGAAAATGCAAGAAGTAAGCGAAATGTGAGTTTTTGAGTTTATAAGTTATAAATGCTTTACATTTATGACTCCTTGCTTGCTCGGCAATGATTAAGCGAGCTTATCATTGCTCTCGCTACGCTGCGGAGTTGTCGAGTTTGGTAAGTCTATACCTCCGATTTCGCTTCGTTACACCTTCAACATGGGTCAATACAGCAGTCCAAAAGCAAATAATGGTACAATGCCGGGAGAGTAAAACTCGATATCGTCGCGTACGACGATGCCGTGAGTGGCCTCGGCTAGTTGTTTCTTCCCTTTTTTCTTTCCACCTACCTCGAAGGTGTATTCACCAATCTGAAAATCACTGATGATGGAGGCAAGAACGTGTTCGGTCACCTGAGTTGCCGAAAGAAAGAAGGTCTCGCGCACATTGCCAATCTCTATCTTGTCTGATGCAAGGAGATACATCAGATTGGTATTGTTGAGGTACACCTTCTCCACTTTACCGAGCAGAGCAATGCCCTCCGTGGCTTGGCGAAGTTGGGCTATCATACCAGCCTTTTCCAAATAGTAGAATAGGTCAGAGATGTCGTTTCGGCTCATGCCCAAGTCGCGAGCTATACCTTGCATGTTGGGTTTGAATGGTACGCTAGCCGCAATGATACCAAGTAGGGTCTTCAGTTTGCGTATGGTGCCTACATTCATTTGCGCAAAGGTGGGTATGTCTACCTCTAATGTCTGTAGCACCGAACCATAGAGGTGATTTTCCAGATGGCCGTCAGTAAAGTAGGGATAATAACCGTAGCGTAGATACTCGGCAAAGGCAGGTAGTGGCTGTAACGACTGGTAAGGCCAATCGATGCGGCCTGTAATCAGATCCATCAAGGAGTGTTCTCTGATTTGCTGGCCATATTTCAACTCCACGAACTCGCGGAAGCTGAGTCCATACATATGGTATTGTAATTTGCGACGCGATAGGTCGGCACCTCCCTTCTCCAGGTCGAGAATGGAAGAACCCGTGTATACCACTTTCAGTGTGGGGTAGCTATCGTAGATGTTCTTTATCTCGGTGGACCAATTGGGATACTTGTGTATCTCATCAATGTATAGGTATTTGCCACCGTTGCGGTAGAATGCGCCTGCGAGGTCGAGTAGAGTATGCGTAGTGAAGTAGATATTGTCGGCAAATACGAATAGCGAATGCTCCACATCACCTGTCTCTTGGATATGTTGCAAGAGTAATGTGGTTTTGCCCACGCCTCGTGCTCCCAAAATGCTTATCAGACGTGCGTTCCAATCTATCTTGTCGTGCAGATAGCGTCGAATCATCTTGGGGTTCAGATTGTTCAACTGGCGTTTCATTTCTTCTTGTAAGATATTCATAACGATGAGGTATTGGATGATGTGTAACAATCGTTTCTCGCTACAAAGATATTACTTTCTCTACAGAAACAAAAGAATTGCACTTTTTTTCGTGCAGATTTATTCGTAATATGCACTTTTTTTCGTGCATTCGTGCCTTTTTATTGTTTTCTCTTTGCCTCCTCCCGCCCCACTCCCCAAGACTGCCGAAAAGAACGCGATTGGATAGATTTTCAATGTGTAAGAAAGAAAGGGAAAGCCGATGTCAATCTGACACGGGTCTGCCCCCTATCTATACGAAAAAGAAGAGGGTGCGTCGGGTGACACATCCTCTTTAGCTGCCTGTTTCTTATTGCGCTATCAGACCTGTGCCACAAGCTCATCGATCGTCATCGCGCCCTGCTCGCCCGTGACCATGTTCTTCACAGAGAGCTGGCCGCTCTGCATCTCGCTCTCGCCCACCATCACGACATAGGGGATGGCGTGGTCGTTGGCAAAGGACATCTGCTTCTTCATCTTCACACTGTCGGGGTAGAGCTGGGCTGCGATGCCTGCGGCACGCAGCTTGGCCACGAGGGGGAGGCAGTAGGCGGCCTCGGCAGCACCGAAGTTGACAAACATCACCTGAGTGCCACGGGCTGCGCTCTTGGGATAAAGGTCGAGCTGGTTGAGCACGTCGTAGATGCGGTCGGCACCGAAGGAGATACCTACGCCCGACACACCGGGCATACCGAAAATGCCAGTGAGGTTATCGTAGCGGCCACCACCCGAGATGCTGCCAATCTGCACGTCGAGAGCCTTGACCTCAAAGATAGTACCGGTGTAGTAGTTGAGTCCGCGAGCGAGGGTGAGGTCTACCTCTACCTCGTTCTTAATATCAAGATGAGTGAGGCTATCAAGTACAAACTCCATCTCGTCGACTCCCTTGAGACCCGTCTCGCTGGCTGCGAGCACGGTACGCAGGGTGGCGAGCTTGCTCTTGTTGTCGCCACTGAGCTGGATGATGGGCTGCAGGGTCTCGATGGCCTCGGCGGGGATGCCCTTCTCGGCGAGCTCGGCATTGACATTGTCGAGTCCTATCTTGTCGAGTTTATCAATGGCTACGGTGATATCGACAATCTTGTCGGCCTGACCGATGATCTCAGCGATGCCGGTAAGGATCTTGCGGTTGTTGATCTTGATGCTCACGCGGATGCCGAACTTCTGATACACGGCATCAATCATCTGCACGAGGTCTACCTCATTGAGCAGCGAGTCGCTACCCACGACATCGGCATCGCACTGATAAAACTCGCGATAGCGGCCCTTCTGCGGACGGTCGGCACGCCACACGGGTTGTATCTGAAAGCGTTTGAAGGGGAACGAGAGCTCGTCGCGGTGAGCCACCACATAGCGGGCAAAAGGCACGGTGAGGTCGTAGCGCAGACCCTTCTCGCACACCTTGGCGGCGAGCTTCAGGGCATTGCGCTCGAGGAGGTCTTCATCGGACACCTTACCAAAGCAGTCGCCCGAGTTGAGTATCTTGAACAGGAGTTTGTCGCCCTCTTCGCCATACTTGCCCATGAGGGTGGAGAAGTTCTCCATCGCGGGGGTTTCGATGGGCTGGAAGCCGAAGGTGTAGAACACCTCGCGGATGGTGTCGAATATGTAGTTGCGCTTTGCCATCTCGGCAGGTGAAAAGTCACGTGTACCCTTTGGTATACCAGGTTTTGTTGCCATAAATCTTTCCTATTTTACAAATGATTGCAAAAGTAGGAAAAAAATGACAATTATAAGCAGGAATACAAATAAAAAGTCGCATCCACAAGGGGTGCGACTCTTATAACGTGAGATAAACTGCGGGTTAATCGCGGCGTCCCAAGTAAATCATTACATAGTACACAAGTGTAGCCAACGAACTGAGCGCTGCTACCACATAGGTGTAGGCTGCAGAGCGCAGGGCACTCTCTGCCTCGCTGTGGTTATAACGTGTGGTGATGCCAGCGCTACTAAGCCATCTGAGAGCGCGTTGGCTCGCATTGATTTCTACAGGCAGTGTGACAAAACTGAACAAGGTGCTCATGGCAAACAAGCCAATACCAAGCAGCAATATACCCGGGAAACCCTCTATGCACAAGATACCGATGAGCAGTATCCACGACACATACTTGGAAGCGAATGACACTACGGGAACAAGTGAAGAACGCATCTTCAAGGGAGCATAGGCCTTGGCATGCTGCACGGCATGACCGCACTCGTGGGCTGCTACAGCAGCAGCGGCAACACTGCACGATGAGTATACATCACGGCTGAGGTTGACGGTATGGTCTGCGGGGTTATAGTGGTCGGTAAGATGTCCATTTACACAAGTTACCTTCACATCATAGATACCATTGTCGCGCAGCATCTTCTCAGCCACATCGCGTCCGGTCATTCCATTGGCCAATGGTATCTTTGAATATTTCTTAAACTTACTGTTCAAGTTGGCCTGCACAATGTAACTGAGCAGGGCGATTCCAATAAAGATTATCCAAATTGGGTTCATATGCGGACCCCCTCTGCCCTTTGGGCATCTCCCCCTCTATGGGGAGAACCTCCGGGCACTTTTACCAAAGGGGTTTGGTTTATTGTTTGTTATTTATAATTAATAGTGCCCCCCGAATGGCGCTCCCCATAGAGGGGGAGCTGTCCGTAGGACTGAGGGGGTCTTTTCTTAATCGGTATAACGCTCAATCGTCTGATCACGGTCGGGACCTACAGATACGATCTTGATGGGTACCTCGAGCTCCTCTTCGAGGAAGCTGATGTAGTTGTTGAACTCCTCGGGGAACTCCTCCTCAGAGGTCATCTTGGTCATATCGCACTGCCAGCCGGGAAGTTCAGCATAGATGGGCTCTACCTCGCCTTCGATTGAGTAGGGGAACTCCTCTGTCTCTACGCCATTGATGCGGTATGCCACACATGCCTTGATGGTCTCGAAGGTATCGAGCACGTCGCTCTTCATCATGATGAGGTGTGTCACACCATTGACCATGATAGAGTACTTCAACGCTACGAGGTCAATCCATCCGCAACGACGCTTACGGCCAGTCACAGAACCGAACTCATGACCGAGGGTGCAGAGCTTGTCGCCCACCTCGTCGAACAACTCTGTGGGGAAGGGACCGCTACCTACGCGTGTGCAGTAAGCCTTCATGATACCATATACATTGCCAATCTTGTTGGGGGCTACGCCGAGACCCGAGCAAGCACCGGCACAGATGGTGTTTGAAGAGGTTACGAAGGGGTATGAACCAAAGTCGATATCGAGCATGGTGCCCTGTGCGCCTTCACAAAGCACGCTCTTCTCAGCCTTAAGCAGATTGTTGATCTCGTGTTCGCTATCTACCAAGGGGAACTGGCGGAGGTACTCGATACCTGCCATCCACTCCTTCTCAATCTCGGTGATGTCGTACTCGAAGTTCATGCTCTTTAGGATATCCTCGTGACGAGCCTTTGCCTTAGCATAGATAGTGGGGAAATCGCCGAGGATGTCACCAACACGGAGACCGTTGCGGCTAATCTTGTCAGTATAAGTGGGACCGATACCCTTACCTGTGGTACCTACCTTAGCATCACCCTTGGCAGCCTCATAAGCAGCGTCGAGCACGCGGTGAGTAGGCATGATGAGGTGTGCCTTCTTAGAGATATGGAGACGCTCTTTCAAGGGATGACCAGAAGCCTCGAGTGCCTCAGCCTCAGCCTTGAAGAGCGCAGGGTCAAGCACAACACCGTTACCGATGATGTTCACCTTATCGCCTTGGAAGATTCCAGAGGGAATAGAACGGAGAACATACTTCTGTCCTTCAAACTCTAAGGTATGACCAGCGTTGGGACCACCCTGAAAACGGGCTACCACATCATAGCGCGGAGTGAGTACGTCAACTACTTTACCTTTACCTTCGTCGCCCCATTGGAGGCCTAACAATACATCTACTTTCATGACTATATTATTTGTTGTTTCTTTGTTCTCTTAGTTTTTTCTCTTTACGTTTGCGTGCTGCTGTACACTTTGAGCATATGCCATACATATACAAAGCGGTATGCGCGATGGTAAATCCACGGCTATGTGTGTTCTCGATGACTTGGCGCAATTTCTCGTCTTCCACCTCGGATACCATTCCGCACGATATGCATACTCGATGGAAATGGGTCGTCGTATTGTATGACTTCTCATATTGTGCCGTGTTGCCAAACTTATGTCGAATGACCAGATGGGCTTCTGTGAGCAGGTTTATAGTGTTGTACAATGTGGCGCGGCTCACATGAAACTTGCTGGCATTCATTATGCCGAGTAACTCTTCGAGCGTAAAGTGCCCTTTAATCGTATATATGGCATCGAGAATAGCAAAACGCTCTTGCGTCTTGCGCAATCCCTTGTTCTGCAGATATTGCTCAAAGGTCTTTCGTACGGTCTCTCGCACCTTATTTTCCATACTACGCGTAAAGTAACGAACAAAGATAATGGTTTTTATCGAAACTATAGCATGTTTCGCTCCCTTTTTATCTTAATTCTTGCATCCTAGGTGAATCAAATAGGCATAATACAACTCCGCCCCTCACATCGTGAGAGGCGGAGTTTATTCATTTAACGCTGTCTAGCGTAGGCCTAGAGACAGAGTTTAGAGTTCTGAACTTTTCGTTTACTCAGCCAAGATACCGAGCTCGGCACCAGAGGCGAAGTCGTCGCCAACCTGTGAGCTGAGTGCGGTGAAGCGGATGTAACGTGCCTTCACGGGCTTGTCAAACATCACGCGCTTCAGCTTATTGTCGTTAGCGAAGGCACCCTCTGCTACGGGTTCACCCCAGTTCTGAGCATCGTCAGACACCTGGAGACGGTAGTTCTTGATGTTACCGTTGTTACCGTTCTGACGGGGCAGGTAGGTGAAACCAGTGATAGTCTTCACGTCGCCAGCGTCGAGGTCTACCCAGTGGGGATACTTAGCCACGGTCACTGAGTACATGGTGTGCCAGATGGTGTTGGGGTCGTTATCCACGAGGTGGCGTGCGTTGCCCTCGCCAGACTCCTCGCTACTGGTGAAGATAACCTCCGTATTGATCTTCTCAATTTTGGCATAGGTCATGGTCACCTTGAGTTCGGGCTTCTCCTTATAGTAAGCAGTGATGGTACCACCGTCACGGAAGGGGATGGGCTCGGTATACTTCACAGCCTTCGCCTTGCGGCCAGTGCCAATCTTGTACATTACGGTAGCACCCTCAATGCCGCTCTCGATGGTGATGTCACCATTCTTCTGCTGCATCATGAGGATAGGCTTGTCACCTGCTGTAGCCACCTCTGCACCCTCCTTAGCATCGGCAGGACGGATGATGAATGCCATGCGTGTGGGAGCACCGAAAGCACGGTCCTGTACGAGCGGACCACCCTGACCACACGAGTTACCACCAAGACCGGTAACGATAGCGTCAACGGTGAAGTAGGTCACGTCGCTCTTGGACAACTTATGGGGATGTGTAGCCATGGTGAGGTCCATAGCGCTGTGAGCAAGTGCCGATACAGCATAGGGGGCCTCGTTCACTACGAGCATACCCTTGCCAGCCTTGTTGGTGAGCGATGCCCAGCGAGTCTCCTCGTGATTGCTCATCTGCATGGGCTTGGGCCAATTTACAAACTGCTCTGCTACGGTCGAACCGAACTGCTCGATGAAGGAACCTGTCTTACGGTCGTTATAGTTGTCTACGGGGCCGCGGCCATAGTAGTTGAACTTCTCATACTCGGCAGGCACCTGCATCTCGTAACCGAGGCGTGCAAGCACGAGTGAGGGGTTGTTTGAGGTGATGGCTGACTGCAACTCGATAGAGCCGTCGGGATATATGGTCCATACCTGGTTGGTGGTGAACTTGAAGTCCTCGTCACCGAAGGGGAGGTTGGTCTGCTCCACCAGTTCGTGGATACCACTGTCGTAACGACCATTCTTGCTGTTGAGACGGGCACCGTTGGGGGCCTGTGACACTACGGTGAAGGTGAGCACTACAGAACCATCCTTGTTTACGATAGTGTTGGCATCTACAGCCTTGTGCTGGAGGTTGTGGAGACCATTCTGGAACCAGGGCTGGTAGCACCAGTTGTCGTTGCTCACGAAAGCGCGGAACGCATTGAGGCGGGGACCGCCACCGGCAGCGATGACAACCTCGTCACCATAGGTGAGCTGGTGGATGGTACCCTGTGCCATATCGAACTGTACCTCGAAGCCGTTGCCCTTGATGGTTCTGATGTTGTTCTCGTTCATCTCGCCCTGCAACTTGTCGCCAGCAGCAACGGTGTTGATAGCAGGCTTCTCACCAGCAGCCTTCACGAGGAGCTGCTCCTCAAACTGGGGATAACCCTTTGCAGCCCAAGGCATGTCGTGGCCGAGGAGGAACTGCACCTTCACGAAGTACTCACCGTTAGCGTCGAGTGCAGCGAAGTCGTAGGGGAGGCGGTAAGTAGCCTTTTGGCGGGGCTGAACAGCCATGCGGGGACCCTGCACGGGCTGGTTCTGCTGGATGCACTTACCATCCTTCCAGAGCGACCATACGATTTCGTAATCGTTGAGCGCGGTGTAGTAGTTCTTGTTGAAGATCTCTACGAGGCCCTGCTGAGCGTCGAGCATCTTCACACCTACGTATTGGTACACCTTCTTTACCTCATAGTATTGGGGTTTGGGCTCGCGGTCACCGAAGATGATACCGTTCATCACAAACTGACCATCGTTGGGGGTGTCACCGAAGTTACCACCATAAGCGAGGTAACGTGTGCCGTCCTTCTCGTAGTTATACATAGATTGGTCTACCCAGTCCCAGATAGCGCCACCGCAGAAGAAGTTGGTGCTCTCGATAGCCTCCCAGTAGTCGATGAGGTTACCTACAGCGTTACCCAGTGAGTGAGCATACTCAGAGATGTGGAAGGGATACTTGATGCCATACTTACCGGTCACGGCACCCTGTGTCCAACCGATTGAGGGGTACTGGTTTGAACCCATATCTACGATATCGTTGTTACGCTCATACTGCACGGGGCGTGTAGCG
>JAZONI010000170.1:0-63740 GCA_045654445.1 Bacteroidaceae bacterium
CTTGATGTTGTTGGGGAGGTTTGCAGCCAACTCGTCGCCCTCCCAAATGGTGTTGAGCAGGAAGGTACCGTTCTTCTGCAAGCCGCGAGTAACATCGTACATCTTCAAGTAAGCCTGTACGTGACAAGCCACGAAGTTAGGTGTATTTACGAGGTATGTAGAGCGGATCTCGCTATCACCGAAACGGAGGTGTGAGCAGGTGAAACCGCCCGACTTCTTTGAGTCGTATGAGAAGTAAGCCTGACAGTGCTTGTCGGTGTTGTCACCGATAATCTTCACTGAGTTCTTGTTGGCACCTACAGTACCGTCAGCACCGAGACCGTAAAACTTAGCCTGGAACATGCCGTCGCCACCCATGGCAATTTCCTCCTTCTGGGGGAGTGAGGTGAAGGTAACGTCATCGACGATACCCACGGTAAACTGGTTCTTAGGCTCTGCCATAGCGAGGTTCTCGTATACAGAGAGAATCTGTGCGGGAGTAGTATCGTTAGAGCCGAGACCATAGCGACCGCCCACGATAACGGGAGCGTCGGGGTTGCCATAGTAGCAGTCCTTAACATCGAGGTAGAGGGGCTCGCCATTAGCGCCGGGCTCCTTAGTGCGGTCAAGCACAGCGATACGCTTGGCTGTCTTGGGCACAGCAGCGAGGAAGTGCTTTGCTGAGAAGGGACGATAGAGGTGTACGGCTACGAGACCTACCTTCTCGCCTTGTGCGGTGAGGTGGTCTACCACTTCGCGGATAGCCTCAGTCACTGAACCCATAGCGATGATCACGCGATCTGCATCCTCAGCACCGTAGTAGTCGAAGAGACCATACTTGCGGCCGGTGATCTCTGAAATCTTCTCCATATATTCTTCTACTACAGCAGGTACGTTAGCGTAGTAGTTGTTGCAGCTCTCGCGGTGAGCGAAGAAGGTGTCGGGGTTCTCGGCCATACCACGTGCCACGGGGCGCTCGGGAGTGAGTGCGCGGGTGCGGAACTCGGCCAATGCCTTCTGGTCAACGAGCGGAGCGAGGTCTTCGTTCTCGAGCATCTCGATCTTCTGAATCTCGTGTGAGGTACGGAAGCCGTCGAAGAAGTTCACGAAGGGCACGCGGCTCTTGATGGTAGCGAGGTGAGCCACACCAACGAGGTCCATAACTTCCTGTACAGAGCCCTCGGCCAACATAGCGAAGCCTGTCTGACGGGTTGACATCACATCCTGATGGTCACCGAAAATACAGAGTGCGTGTGAAGCCAAGGTACGAGCCGATACGTGGAATACGCAGGGGAGGAACTCACCAGCAATCTTGTACATGTTGGGGATCATCAGCAAGAGACCTTGCGATGCGGTATATGTAGTGGTGAGTGCGCCTGCCTGGAGTGAACCGTGTACGGCACCTGCAGCACCGCCCTCGGACTGCATTTCCTGTACGAGTACTGTCTCGCCGAAGATATTCTTACGACCCTGAGCTGCCCACTCGTCGACATACTCAGCCATTGTTGATGACGGGGTGATAGGGTAGATAGCCGCTACCTCAGAGAACATATACGAGATATGTGCTGCTGCTTGGTTACCGTCACAAGTGATAAACTTTTTTTGTTTAGCCATTGTTTCTTTATTTATTATTTAACAAATTCTTTTTATGCTAAAACCTAATATCTATATAATGTAGTGCTCTTAATATAAGAATCCGAAAAGCCACATGGGAATCTCGTTACCACGTCCCAATTCGCGTCTATGCATAACGTAATACACATCGGGGTTGTTCTTAAAACGCGAACTGTCGCCGCACACACGTAGTTGGATTTTTCCGTCAACGAGGAAGGAGTAGCCTTTGCCACCCTTGGTCACCTTATGGTCCTTCCACAAACTGTTGGCGATGAAGGTCTCCAGTACATCCTGATCGTTAATCTTCATGGGGTAGATGCTGTACACGAGATTGGTGTTGTGCAGCAATATCTTTGCTGGTTTCTTGGGGAATGACTCTCCAGGATTGTATACCAAGTTGATGAGACGAGCATCGGCCAAATACTTGATATAGTTCATCACGGTAGCTCGTGACGTCTGAATCTCTGCCGCCAACTTGCTCACGTTGGGCGCAGCGGGACCATTTACGGCCAATAGGTAGAGTAGTTTCTTAATCTTTGACAAATACTTCAACTCAATCTGTTGCACGATGAGGATGTCGACCTCAGTTATGGCGCTCATGGTCTTCAAGAGATTCTCCGAGAAGTTGCGCTTCTCTGTGAAGAATGGGTAGAAGCCATGGTGTAGATAATTCTGGAAGAAGGCGTTGGGGCTCACCTTGGGCAATATACTACGGGCAATCTGCTCGTGGTTGGTGAGGATCTCTTCCAACGTGTAGCAACGGAAATTGTTTCCCGTCTTGAGGTTCAAGTATTCACGGAAAGAGAATCCACGCAAATTATATGGCTTGGCAATACCATTCAACTCGGGGTTCTCCTCCTTGAGTCGCATTACCGAGGTTCCGGTAAACACCATCTTCAACTGCGGGAAACGATCGTAACACTCACGCAACTGATGGCTCCAATTGGGAATCTTGAACACCTGGTCGATGAGCAGCACCTTGCCTCCGCGGCGGATGAACTCCTCGGCAAACGCCACCAGACTCTTTCCCTGAAAATAGAAATTGTTCATGTTTACATACAAGCACGAGCGGTCATAACGGAAACGCTCCTGTGCATATTGTATGAGAAAGGTGGTCTTACCTACGCCACGTGTTCCCTTGATACCTATCAATCGGTCGTTCCAATCAATCTCGTCCATCAAGTCGCGGCGATAGGTGCCTTCAGTGTGTGCCAACAGATATTCGTGTGTTTTATAAAAGGCTTCCATGTCGTTTTATTGCCAAAAAAATCTTATGAGCGACAAAGATACAATTATATTTTGATATTTTGCAATCTTTACATAGCAATTTTGTTGTGATTTGTTTTTTTTGTACCTTCGCGTCATGAAACGAATCGATTTGTTCAACCCTGAGCATGACCTCGCTCTGGCCAATGGAGACCGTCATTTCATAGCCCCTGCTAATATTAGGGCTATGGCACACGATTTGGCTCTATTGATGCAGGAGGTGCGTGGCCTGGGTGATGGACGTCCTTTTCCCTGGGGGTGGGACTCTATGGTAGTGGAGCGTTTCAAGAAAATGGGCGTCCCTACAGCGCTGCTGCCCTCGGCTACTGCGGTGGGAGCGCTCCGCCAACGGTCTGAGCGAGGGACGGCACACCTGCTGCTCGATGCCTTCAAGCAGAACCATACTGATAATATTTATATAGGGGAGAGCCGTATGATACGTTCGGTAGAGGATATCGCCTTCTATGCCGAACAGCACGGACACGTCCTGCTCAAAGCCCCTCTCTCGGGGAGCGGCAAGGGGTTAAGGCATGTAAACGTTAACGATGACGATAACCATCAATCTGGCAGAAGGTCAACGTCTGCGTTAATGTCATCGTTAAAAAAGGTGGAGAGTTGGGTCAATGCCCTTATTCATCGCCACGGCTACCTTACTGCCGAACCCTATTATACGAAAGTGCAAGATTTTGCTATGGAGTTCATGGTCGATGCGGCAGGCTGCCACTTTATCGGATATTCGCTCTTTGTCACCGACCATCATGGGCGCTACACGGGTAGCCGTCTCATGAGTGATGAGAAGATCGAGGATATTCTTGCGGGATATGTGTCGCGCCAAGCGTTGCACGAGGTACGTGACTGGCTCATAGCACATCAGTCCGCCATCGTCCCTGATGAGTGGAATACGGATCGGCACCCCATTTATTTTGGGGTAGATATGATGATAATAAAGACAACAGACAAAGTTGTGATTGAGCGAGAGCAAAGACTGCTTGCAGGCTCTGCCGAGCGGAGCAACTTCAACGAAGTTAACAGACAACAGACAACAGACGTTAACGGTGAGAGGCTAAAGCTGAAAGGGAACCAACCGGATGGTAATTCAGAATTTAGAATCCAGAATTCAGAGTTCAAACTCCATCCATGCGTAGAGATAAACCTCCGTATGAATATGGGCATCATTGCTCACGAGATATATCGTCATCGGCTTGCTCCCGAGGCCGAGGGGATGTATCATATTGCCCGTTTTGCCGATAATGCGACCTTACGTGCTTTTCATGAAGAACAATTGATGGAGCACCCCTCTACATATTGTGATGGGAGGTTGGTGAGCGGATATGCGGCCATTACTCCAATCGCCGATGATACCCAGCATATAGCCTATATTATAGTAGGTGGGGAAGGAACAAAAAACTAGATAAGAACATATATAGATTATAAAGAATTATTTTCATGAATATCCCTTTTAGACCCGTTACTGCAGCCGATGCCGATGTATTGCGCTCCTTCACTATGGAGAGCAAGTGCATGAACTGCGACATCAATGTGGCCAACCTCTGTGGATGGCAGTTTCTTTACCACACCGAGTTTGCCATCGTAGAGGGTTTTCTGCTGCTGCGTTTCTTGCTCGACGGCAAGGTGACCTATATGAAACCCATTGGCAAGGGTGACCTGCAGCATGTGCTCACCCTCTTGCATGAGGATGTGCGCAGGCTGGGCGACACGTTACGTGTGGCCTGTGTGTGCCCCTGTGCCCAAGCGTTGATGGAGGAGTCGATGCCTGGCTCCTTCTCCTATGAGAGCGACCGTAACAAGGCCGATTATATCTATCTGCGCGAAAAGCTGGTGACGCTCAGCGGAAAGAAGTTGCAGCCCAAGCGCAATCACGTGAGCAAGTTTAAACGTCTCTATCCTAACTACGAATATCGTCCTCTCACGGCTGATCTCGTGCCCGACTGCCTGCGCTTGGGACAGGAGTGGTGTCTCACCAATGACAGCCATGAGCAGCGTGCCGCCCTAGCCGAGCAGCGCATGATGGTTTATGTCCTGCACCATATCGATGAGTTGCACATCATCGGAGGTACACTCTTTGTTGATGGCCGCATGGTGGCCTTCACCTTTGGCTCCCGCATCAATGGTGAGACCTTCGACGTGTGTGTAGAGAAGGCCGATACTGCCTACGAGGGAGCCTATGCCATGATCAACAATGAGTTTGCGTCGCACCTGCCCGAGGATATCATCTATGTCAACCGTGAAGAGGACCTCGGCCTTGAAGGACTGCGTAGGGCTAAACTCTCATACCAGCCCGAACTGATTCTTGACAAGATGATTGCTGTCTATACGGCTGAGCCTGTCGAGAGTGATGACGAGCGCCGCATCCGCTTCGAGACCCGTCATCTGTGGGAACGATCCTTCGCTGATCCGCGTGCCTTCATCGACCTCTACTTCCGTGAGAAGTACCGCACCGAGCGCAACGAGGTTATCATGCGCGATGGACGCGTCGTGTCGGCCCTGCAGAAGTTGCCCTATCCCATCACCTATGGTGGCCGCATGCTCCCCGCTTCCTATGTCTCGGGCGCTTGTACCGATGAGAAGTATCGTCGTCGCGGGCTCATGGGCGAACTGCTCGACCAGACGCACCGCGCCATGCAGGCCGAGGGTGCTCTGTTGGGATTTCTCATCCCGGCCACGGAGGAACTGGCTACCTACTATACCAAGTTTGGCTATACTCCCTGCTTCCGCTTTGGCTGGGAAACGGTAGCGGCACAGCCCCTTGCCGAAGATGTAGTGGTGATACAATCGATAGAACCACCTTTGGAGTATATTCGTGCCCGCATGCAGGAGCGTCCCATGTGCGTACAGCATCCTTTGGCCGACCTCTGTGCTGTGGTCGACGATATGCGTTTGGCTGGCGATACTCTATGGGAGGCACGCCGTGGTACACTGGTGGTGGCCGCAGCCATTTGCCGTGCCGAGGCTGATGGCGTGTTACTGCGCGAGTGTGTCTACGATGATGAGGCTGCCCGCGAAGCCCTGATTGCAGGTATCGCAGCCCACTATGGTCGCACCGAGGTGGATGTCATTCATCTGCCGGCAACTGAAGGTGATTACTTTGGCATGGCACGCATCATCGATGCGCAAGGCATGCTTGCTGCCTATGCTGCGTTACATCCCGAGGCCGACTGCGTGATTGGTGTAACCGATCCTTTGCTCACCGAGAACGATGGTTGTTACCGCCTTGCGGGAGGGCAGTGTGAACGCCTGCAAACTTCTGTACCCGAGGTTCAGCAACATACCATCGCTACACTCACCGATCTGTTGGTAGCACAGGAAAATCTGCTGATGACGCTGATGATGAACGACTGATAGATTCAGTTAGAATAATAAGACCCCAACCAAAAAGATGAGTTGGGGCCTTTTTGTATTAGTTGTATCGTCGGGGATAGCGTAGTATAATACCGAGAACAGCAACTAATCCAAGGGTGATTGGATAGTAGAGGTAGCCTATAATCTGGAAAGGTGAGATGGCGGCCATACCTGCGGCCATGAGTAGTTGTGCCCCATATGGGATGAGACCTTGGGCAAAACAACTGAAGGTGTCGAGCAATGAGGCGCTCATGCGACGGTCTACTCCGTAGCGGTCGGCGATATCGCGTGCGACAGGGCCTACGGTGATGAGGGCGATGGTATTGTTCGCTGTGCAGAGGTCGGCTAATACGACAAGTAGTGCAATGGTGAACTTTGCTCCTCGCTTGCCATTGATGCGGCGTGTGAGCACACGGATAAAGAAGTCGATGCCTCCATTATGGCGTATGAGGGCCAGCATGCCGCCAGCAAGCAGGGTGACAATGATGAGTTCGCTCATTCCCATGATGCCCTTTCCCATGGAATTCATCCAACCCATAAGGTCAAAACTGCCGCTCCAGATACCTATGCCTCCTGCAAGAATGATACCGATAGAGAGTACACTCATTACATTCATACCGCAGATGGCAAGGAGCAAAACGGCTACATAAGGGATTACTTTATACCACTCGGGCATGATAATGTCGGTGGGGGCATGCATGTCGCGACCTAGATAGAGGTAAAGGGCAAAGACTATGATGGCGGCTGGGGCTGCGAGATAGATGTTGGCCTTGAACTTATCGTTCATGCGACACTGCTGTGTTTGGGTTGCTACAATCGTGGTGTCGGAGATGAATGAGAGGTTGTCACCAAAGAAGGCACCTCCAACGACACTTGCTACGATGAGTGGAAGAGAGGATCCCGTCTGTTCGGCAATACCTACAGCAACAGGTGTGAGCGCTACCACGGTGCCTACGGAGGTTCCTATGGAGAGTGATATGAAGCAAGCGGCAAGGAAGAGACCGGGGAGGAGCATGCTGTCAGGTAATAGGTGTAGGGTGAAGTTGACAGTAGCGTCGATGGCACCCATCTGTCCTGCAGATTCGGCAAAAGCGCCTGCAAGGATGAATATCCATACCATGAACATGAGATTCTCATCACCGGCACCGCGAGAAAAGAGGGAGATTCGCTCTTTAAGGCGTAAGCGGGGAGTGATGCATATGGCATAGGTTGAAGCAGTGAGAAATGCCACGGTGAGCGGCACTTTGTAGAAATCGCCTGCAAGCAGTGAGCCGATAAGGTAAACTGCCATAAAGACGAGCATGGGAGAGAGGGCAAGCATCGTGAATGTAATTAAAGATTGAGATGAAGTTTATTTCTGTTTGAAAATGATTCTAGCACGACAAGCGACTTCGCCAGTATCTTTGCGTATCTCCACATCGTATTCATGGTCTTCGCTCTTCTTGTCGATATATACAGCAAGGTGTTCACGGTAGAAGCATTCGGCACTGTAACTGACCTCGACACGATGTATGGTGTGTGAGCGGAAAATATCGAGTGGCAAGCAGTTGAGTATGTGTTCGATATATTTAACACTGTTGAGGTGACCGTTGTAGTCAATGTCGCAATATAAGGGCATGAACTCTCCACTGGGTTCGGTGGTGCTTACTCGAGCACGGCTTACTCCTTTGATGGGGCATTCGGCATCGTGACTATAGGCTGCAAGTTCGCCATCGTAGAGTGTGGTAAGGTCGGCTGGCTGGCGGGTCTCTATGTCGATAAGTGCCCATGTGGAGCGTGCATAGCCTATGGCGTTTCCTTCTTTGTCAAGTACGCGGAAGTTGCGCGAGGTGAATAGGCGTGTGACTCCTTCGACCCAGGTCTCGACATAGTATCTTTCGCCTTCAGCAGGGTATTCGTTCATCTCTATGGCGAGGCGTGACAGCACCCAAGTCTTTCCATCAGCGTTGAGGCGTGCCTTGCCGAAACCTCGTTCTTCGGCATGATTGCCGGCGGTGATGAGCATTTTATTGGCAAGGAATCCGAACGAGAGTCCGCCTGTATAGTCTACTTGGAATGTCTCTACATCAAAAGTGTATTTGCCGATAAATGATTTCATACATGTCTAGGATTAGATCTGTTTGTGTAAATGAAAAGGTAAATCATCGTTTCTTCCAAAACGATGTGGTGAACATCAGTAGGATGGTGAACAATTCCAAACGACCGATAAGCATGAGTAAGGTGCTGAGCCACTTGGCGCCAGCAGGTAAGGCACTCCAAGAATAGGCAGGGCCCAAACTGCCGAGGGCGGGGCCGATATTACTTACGCTACTGAGTGCAATGCTATAACCTTCAACGAAATCAAGTCCCATCACCATAAAGGCAAACCAACCGACGAAAATGAGTAAAAAATAAAGGCTGGCAAAAGTGAGCACAGTAGCCTGAGTGCTGGAACTAATAGGGTTACCATCCATGCGTACGGGTATGACGGCATTCGGGTGAAGGATGCGGCGGAACTCTCCGCGGATACTCTTGGCAAGGATGGCTACGCGTCCACACTTCATGGCACCTGATGATGAACCGCCACAAGCACCAATAAACATGACAAAACTAAGTAGCATCCATAGATAGGGCGGCCATTGGGTATAGTCGGCTGTAGCGTAGCCTGTGGTGGTCTGCAGGGATATCACTTGGAAGAAGGATACGCGCAATGCTTTTTCGATGCTAATGTCACCTTGTGCAAATAAGCCGATGGCGATGACAAGGGAGAAACCCAATACGGTGAAGAGGTAGACGCGGAACTCGGTATTGCGATACAGGGCACGTATCTTACCTTTGAATAGCAGGAGGAAGAGCAATGTGTAGTTGATACCGCTAAGAAACATGAATAGGGTGAGCACATATTCTATTTGTGCCGAATCGAAAGCGGCGATACCTGCTTGGCGGGTAGAGAATCCGCTAGTGGCAATGGTGGTGAGGGCATGGTTGATGGCGTCGAACCAATCCATACCGCACAACTTGAGCGAGCAGGCACAAGCAGTGGTGAGCAGCATATAGATGCTGAATATCCAACGTGAGCCTACCGTGATACGTGAGTGTACTTTTCGTTGGGCTACACCTGTGGATTCGGCAGCAAAGAGTTGTACTTTGTCTATGCCGAAGATTGGCAGGATGGCAACGGTGAAGAACACAATTCCCAAACCGCCTAGCCATTGGGTGAGGCTACGCCAGAGGAGTAATGTATGTGGCTGACTGTCAATATTGTCGAGTATGGAAGCTCCCGTAGTGGTAAATCCCGACATTGACTCGAAGAATGCATCGGTAAAGTTAGGTATATGTCCTCCAAGCCAATAGGGTAGGGCACCGAAGAAGGCAAAGGCTATCCAACAGAACGTGATGGTGATATAACTGTCGCGTCGCGAGAACTCGGCTTTGCTGCCCTTGCCAATGATGAGGAACCATAGGCCTACCAATGCCGTAGAGAATGATGATACAAGGAAACTGAATAGGTCATTTCCCTCGAAGAATGGAGAAACGATGCCTAATAGGAAGAATATGCCTGCTAGCAAGAGTAGTAGGGTTCCTATGATACGGAATATGGTGCGGAAGTGGATCAATTGAAATACTTTTCTATTCGTTTAATCATAGATGTAAGACAGAATACAACGACGTGGTCGCCAGGCAGAATCTGTGTGTCGCCTGTCACGAGGATACCCTCTTCGCCGCGCACCAATCCACCAATGGTCGCGCCTTTGGGGAGATTGATGTCCTTGACTAATGAGCGGGTGACATGGGCGTTCTCCTTGACTACAAACTCGGCAACATCGGCATTGGCGAAGGTCAGGCACTTGACATTCTCTACATCGGCATCGAGCAGTAGTTGGTATATGTAACTGGCGGCAATCTTCTTCTTGTTGATGACAGCGCCAATGTCGAGGCTTTCAGCCATACCGATGTAGTCGATGTTCTCTACTTCGGCAATGGTCTTGAACACTCCCATGCGCTTGGCTGATAGACAAGCAAGGATGTTCGTCTCTGAATTGTCGGTGAGTGCAACGAAAGCGTCCACCTCACTGATTCCTTCCTCTTCAAGTAACTCGTAGTCGCGTCCATCGCCATTGATAATCATAATATTATCATCTACCATATCAGTAAGCCAATGGCAACGGTTGAGGTCGCTCTCGATAATCTTCACACTCATGGCATCGCTCACCAGTTGCGTGGCACGCATAGCGATACGGCTACCACCCATAATCATGAGGTTGCGTATGGTGGCATGCTCCTCTTTGCCTGTAATTTTGCGAATGTAGGGAAGTGAGCGTTTAAAAGTCATGAAGTAGACAATATCGCCCGCACGCAATTCATCGGCACCGCTAGGTATAATGGTTTCACCTTGACGCTTGATGGTGACGATATGGTAGGGTTGTTCTTTCTTGAGTTGAAAGATGGGGGTGTTGAGTATTTGGGCGTTGTCGCGTAGTTTGACTCCGAGCATAACGAGTGCTCCACCGCTGAATTCCCACCATTGGCGAATCCAACTTAGATGTAGTCCGTCGGCAATTTCTTTGGCGGCCAACATCTCTGGATAGATGAGAGAGTCTACACCAAGATTTTTGAAGAATTCTTTGTTCTTGGGTTGTAGGTATTCATAGTTGTCGATGCGCGCTACGGTCTTTTTGGCTCCAAGTGAGTGGGCCAGTATGCACGATGTTATATTGGTGCTTTCCTCGGGAGTGACAGCAATGAAGAGGTCGGCATCGGTTGCTCCTGCCTCTTTAAGGCTGCCAATAGAGGTCGGACGTGCCACAAAGGTCATGAGGTCGAAGTTCGACTCTAGATTGGCCAATCGCTCTTCGCCTTCATCGATGAGTACAATGTCATGTCGCTCGTCGGAGAGCATTTTGGCAAGATGTGTGCCTACAGCACCTGCACCAGCAATAATGATTTTCATAGGCTCTGGTTTTTGTTTTATCCTTTGCCCTAGATTCTCGTGAACCTTTAGGTTTTTTTCTTTATCTCTTTTACTATGCTCTCTGCATCAATACCACATTGGCGGCATAGTTCGGGTACGGATCCGTGCTCAATGAACTCGTCGGGTAATCCCATGCGGGTAATGTCGGGTTTATACCCATTGTCAGCCATGAATTCAAGTACGGCACTACCGAGTCCGCCTTTGATGGTACCATTCTCTAAGGTGATGACACGTTTGAATTTACGGCCTACCTCGTGCAGTATCTCCTCGTCAATAGGTTTGAGGAATCGCATGTCGTAGTGCGCAACACTAAACTCTTCCTTTTCTGCGCGGTCGATAGCGTCGGCTGCGAGATTTCCTATCGAACCTATACTAAGAATGGCAATGTCGTTACCGTCGCGCAGTTTGCGTCCTTTGCCAATAGGAAGTTCCTCGAAGGAGCAATGCCAATCTACCAATTTGCCGCGTCCACGAGGGTAGCGTATAGCAAAAGGCCCCTTATCGGGTAATTGTGCGGTATACATGAGATTGCGCAGTTCATGTTCGTCGTAGGGCGCTGCGATAGTCAGGTTGGGTATGGGACGCAAGAACGCCAGGTCGAAGGCTCCGTGGTGTGTGGGGCCATCTTCACCTACTAGTCCACCACGGTCAATACAGAGTACTACGTTGGAACGGCTGATAGCGACATCGTGTATGATGTTATCGTAGGCACGTTGAAGGAATGAGGAGTAGATGTTACAGAAGGGAATGAGCCCGTCTTTAGCCATACCGCCAGAAAAGGTTACAGCATGCCCTTCGGCAATACCCACATCGAAGCAACGGCAAGGCATCTTCTCCATCATGATGTTGAGCGAACAGCCCGTAGGCATGGCGGGTGTCACGCCTACAATCTTTTTGTTCTGTCGGGCAAGTTCGAGTATGGTGTGTCCGAAAACGTCTTGGAAACGAGGAGGCTTGCCTGCTTCGTTAGTTTCGAAACGCTCGCCTGTTTCGGCATCAAAGAGTCCTGGGGCATGCCACTCGGTGGGATTTTCTTCTGCTGAAGCAAAACCTTTTCCCTTGGTGGTGTGAATGTGTAGCATCTTGGGGCCACGCATATCCTTGATGTTGCGTAAGGCATGAACCAGTTCGATGACATCATGACCATCCACGGGTCCAAAGTAACGTATGTTCATGCCTTCAAAGATGTTCTGTTGTTTGGTAATCAGACTCTTTACACTATTGTTGAATCGGATAATACGTCCTCTGTTCCCTTCCTTCATCAAACCGAGTTTGCCTAACACTTTGGCCAACCGATAGCGCCACTTGTTATAACTGGGCGTAGTGGTGAGGTTGAGTAGGTATTTCTTGAATCCACCAACTGAACGGTCAATGGAAATCTTATTGTCATTGAGGATGATAAGCATGTCATTATCACTCTCCGATACATTATTGAGGCCCTCAAAGGCTAACCCGCCGCTCATGGCGCCATCGCCAATGATGGCTACTACACGGCGTCGGGTTTCTCCCTGTTTTTTCGCTGCTACAGCCATGCCGAGCGCAGCGGATATGGAATTTGAGGCATGTCCACAAGTGAAGGTGTCGTATTCACTCTCTTCGGGTGAGGGGAAGGGCTTAAGTCCCTTGAACTTGCGGTTTGTGTGGAATGTTTCGCGTCGGCCTGTAAGAATTTTATGGGCATATGCTTGATGTCCTACGTCCCATACAAGGCGGTCATTGGGAGTGTTAAATACGTAATGTAGTGCTACGGTAAGTTCAATGACACCGAGTGTAGAGCCGAAGTGCCCTGGATTCTGTGATAATTCTTCTATGATAAATTGGCGCAACTCATCGCACAACTGCGGTAGTTGCGACACCTTGAGCCGACGTAAATCGTCTGGGTATTGTATCGCATTCAGTATATGCTTGTTGGTCTCTTTGCTCATTTCAATAAATGATTATCTGTACAAAATTAGTGCAAGGAGAGTGAAAATGCAAGTTTTAATCGCGATTTTCCGAATTGGAAGCTAATTTCAGACCGCGGAGTAAGCAAAAGGTGATAATGGTGAACGAAATTGCAAGTTTTACTTGTGATTTCGGTGGAAATGTTTCATGCTCGCTGTGAATTCTTCATGCAAACTTTGTATATCTCGCGTGTTTGTTCGTATCTTTGCATTTTTAGTTATTAAATGTTGCTCTATGGATATTAAAAGTGCAGAATTTATAATTAGTAATACACGTGTTGATCGTTGCCCTCAAGATGGTAAACCTGAATATGCATTTATTGGGAGATCTAATGTGGGAAAATCAAGCTTGATAAATATGCTTACTCGTAAGCCAAAGTTGGCTATGACCTCAGCGACCCCGGGTAAGACGATGCTTATCAATCATTTTCTTATCAATAAAGCTTGGTATCTTGTCGATTTACCAGGATATGGTTATGCGCAGCGTGGTAAGAAGGCTAAGGATAAATTGGCTGAAATGATTGAACGTTATATCCTTGGACGTGAGCAGATGACGAATCTTTTTCTACTTATAGATATACGGCATGAACCATTGGCAATCGATTTGGAGTTTATCGAATGGTTAGGTGAAAATGAGGTTCCCTTCGCAATTGTTTTCACTAAAGCTGACAAATTAGGGGTGCAACGTCAACGTGAACATGTGGAACGTTATCTTAAACGCCTTTCGGAGCAGTGGGAAGAGTTGCCACCATTCTTTGTGACGTCATCGGAGAAGGGGTTGGGACGTACTGAGCTGCTTGACTATATTGAACAGATAAACCAAAGCTTTTTATTAGGATAGGAATAGACGTATATTCCTTATTGTAGGTCTAGTCCTAGGCTTTCTTTGAGTTTCTTAAGTGCGGGGCTTCGTTGCTCTAATATTTGGTATTGCTCAATGCGGCTACATATACGGTGAGTATTTTGCGCCTCTTCTAGTATTATTTCTAATTTTAACTTGTTGTGTTGCATTTGTTTACGTAAGTGCTCCTCAATACGGGGCCTTAGGGTATATAGGTCCTGCGCAACAATTTTGTTGTCTATGTAGACTGTGATGGTGTGTTCGTCGGAGAGTTGGGGGCGCATGATGGATAATCGTCTAGTCATGGCTGACTCTTCTTGGGAGAGGGCATTAGCAAATTGTTTCCAGCAGATGCGTACTCCCTCCTCGCTGAGTGGAATGTCCTCTATGGCTTCGGGCTTAGTGACTTTGGTGTGTGTTTCTGTAATAGTCGGAGTTTGCACGATACCACCATTGCGCAGTGAAAAGCTCTTGGGCTTGCGCAATGATGTACTGCCCGTAGTGTGTGTTGTGGTATCACTAACGGCCGCAGTTGTTGCTGCGGGCTGTTGCTTGGGAGTACTGGCTTTTGTCGGGATGGTGGTAACCTGCTTACTGTTGTTCGGAAGGCTACCCGTAACGGCGTTTGCCGCTTTCTGAAATAAAGGTTTCAATCGTCGGGGGCTACGCCCCGAACTACAATCCTCTCCCTCTTCATTAAGTTGGACTAGTTGTATCAAGGTGAGCTCTACTAACAAACGCTTGTTTTTGCTTACGCGATAGTTGAGGTCACATTCGTTGCACAGCTTGATGGCACGTATGAGGAATTTTTCAGTGCACTTTTGTGCTTGTTCTCGATAGCGTTCGCGTACATCGCTACTAACTTCTAAAAGGGGGAGAGTCGTTGGTTCACGACTCACAAGTAAATCACGTAAGTGGATGGTCAGATTGGTTATGAAGTTCCCTCCGTCAAATCCACGGCGTAATACTTCGTCAAAGAGCAGCATCGTTTCGCTTATCTTGCCATCGATGAAGAAATCGGTGAAACGGAAATAATAATCATAATCTAGGATGTTGAGGCTACCTATGACTCCTTGATAAGTCACGTTCCCACCTGTGTAACTCACCATCTGGTCGAAAAGTGAGAGCGCATCGCGCATACCTCCGTCGGATTTTTGTGCAATGATATGCAAGGCTGATTCTTCGGTTGTAACCCCCTCTTTTCTTGCTACTTTGGTTAGATGGTCTACGATGTCGCTTAACTCAATGCGAGTGAAGTCGTATATCTGACAACGCGAGAGTATGGTTGGTAGTACTTTGTGGCGTTCTGTAGTTGCAAGGATGAATATAGCATGGCGTGGTGGCTCTTCCAAGGTCTTGAGGAAGGCATTGAATGCAGATGTGGATAACATGTGTACCTCATCGATGATAAATACTTTATACCGACCTATTTGGGGAGGGATGCGTACTTGGTCGATGAGCTCTCGTATTCCGTCTACAGAGTTGTTCGATGCTGCGTCGAGCTCATGTATGTTGTATGAACGCTGTTCATTAAAAGCACGGCACGATTCGCACTCGTTGCATGCTTCCCCTTCGGGGGTAAGATGCTCACAATTGATTGATTTCGCGAAAATACGCGCACAAGTGGTTTTTCCTACGCCACGTGGTCCGCAGAATAGGTATGCGTGTGCCAATTTGCCGGTGAGTATGGCATTTTTGAGTGTTACGATAAGCGCTTTCTGCCCCACTACTGTGTCAAATGTGGAGGGGCGATACTTGCGGGCTGATACAACAAAGTCGTTCATATATATTGTCTGTTTGCTATACTTCTTGCAAAGATACAAATAAGCAGGTTAATTACAAAACTTGCTTTGGCTTTTTGCTGAAAGAATGACCTTAAAATATATGATGCATGGAGACAATATAATGGCTGAAGTCAACGGTGGATTTATCAAACCGCCGTGGGAATGTGGGGATTTTGAAATGGCTGCCTCGGATTCTGAGGTGACGGAAATCTGCGCGATAACTGTGATTTTGCCCGTTTTTCAGGTTACAAAAGTTCATAAATCGGTTGGCGGTGGCATGAGCTGAGAGCTTTCGTCTTCGTGTTCGTATAGCGTTGCGATACGTCAGACGTGACAAACATGAAAAATGGGCAGTGCGAATTTTCAGTACTTCTGTGCCGGTACTAGAGTCTGGGAGGCTAAGTATTAAAGTATTGGCACGCAAGTACTGTCCAAGGCAGGCTCGAGAATTTTTTATCAAGCCTGTGATAATTTTTTGTCACAAAAGTGATAATTTTTTGTCAAGCCTTCGATAATTCTTGACAAAAAGAATCTGCTGCCACCGCCAACCGATTTATGAACTTTTGTAACCTTCGGTGAGAATAATATGTGTATGACCTGGCGAAGAAGAAGTAAGGAAAGACTCTCCTGGAGACTGAAAGATTCTTTTTTTATGAAGTTTATGGATATTATTCAACAAATAGCCCTATCTTTGTGCAGAAAATGTCATGTGAGTTGAATTATGGGAAAACTGGCAAATTTATGGATCGGTATAGGAAAGCATAAATATCTGATTACTGTCATTGGTTTTCTGTTGATTATATGTGTGCTTGATCAAAACAATCTGTTGTTGCGTCTTAAGCATCAGCAGCAGATACGTGAGCTGAATAGCGAGATTGCTTACTATACTCAGTTGAGGGACTCTAGTGTGGCGCGATTGAACGAGTTGGATGAAGACAGGAATAATCTCGAACGTGTGGCGAGAGAATCTTATGGTATGCATCTGCCTAATGAGGATGTTTTTATTATAGAATGATGAAACAAATACAAAAATACATATATATTGTGGGCGGCATATTGTTGGTGATTGGTGCCGCATTGTATGTCACTAGATGGGTTGTGGCTCCCTATATTTATGTGGTGGGCTCTTTCATGTTTGGCGCTATGCAGATGGCTGATCGTTATGAAGGTAGCAACTTTGTTATTCGCCGTTTACGCCGTCAGCAAGTATTGGGTGCCTTGATGCTTATGCTTACAGGGATAGCAATGTTTGTGTGCAAATATAACGAATGGATTGTTTGTTTGCTTATTGCTTGTCTCCTCGAGCTGTATACGGCCTTTCGACTTCCGCAAGAATTGGAGAAGGAGGGTAAGTAGTGATAACTCCCTTAGACCTTTGTTTTTTTGCGGTAGCCGATAGGATTCCGTAATTCTTAATTTGTATTTATCGGGTCAGTGTCAGTTTTACAGCTGATTCGCTGCATTGTGCATTGGCGATAGGGGGATTTCTCTTTGCTAAACGCACTTGTACGCTTTGTAAAGTAGGGAAGTGGTTGAGCAATGCTGTTGCTATACGTCCGCAAACATGTTCGAGTAATAAGGAGGGGATGCTCATCTCGCATTTTACAACATCATAAGCTTCTGCATAGTTGATGGTATGGGTGAGGTCATCGGTTTCCATGGCTTGACTTATATCGGTTTCCATGGTAAGGTTTACAATGAAAGTGTTTCCTAAGCGACGTTCTTCGGGAAGGACGCCGTGGTAGGCATGAAAGGTGATGTCGCATAGTTCTATGACAGAACGCTCTATCTTGTAATTTGTTGTCATAATCTGATGTGTGTAAATAAATATAAATGAAAGGGAATCCTCAACACCTTGAGTGATTCCCTTTCGCGCGTATGTAAAAGAAAAAGATTTTTTATCCGCAGCGGCTAGTACCACAGTTGGTGCAGATGAGGCAACCTTCTTGATAAACAAGTGTCTCCTGTCCGCAGTTGGGGCAGACCTGCCCCTTGGCAGCTGTTCCGTCAAGCACGTATTTCTTCAAAGCGCGTTCTACACCGACTTTCCATGTGTTGATGCTTTCGCTGTCAAGTTGGAGTGAGCTGACGAGTTTGATAACCTGCTCGATAGGCATACGATAACGGAGCACACCTGAAATCAGCTTTGCGTAGTTCCAATACTCCTTGTCGAACTTCTCGGAAAGTCCCTCGATAGTGGTCTTGTAACCGCGTTTATTGCTGAATTGGAAGTCGTAACGTTTTACGCCATTCTCATCAATATTCTTGATAATGTATCCGTTGGTTACAGACTTGGGCAACAAAATGCCCTCATCGTCATCGGCCAAACCAGTGAAAATCTCGTAAGGACGTCCATCAAGCAGACCTACAAATGCAACCCACTTTTCCTTGTTGTTTTGGAAACGTACTATGTCGGCCTCGAGTACACGGGGGCGTGTCTCTACGACTACGGGTGGCTTGCAGGTGCAAGGCTCCTCGACGGGCTTACCGTCAGCGCTCTTCTTCTTGTTGTCTGCAGCGATGAGCACACCACTGCGTGAACCGTCGCGATACACTGTGCACCCTTTACATCCGCACTTCCATGCCTCTACGTAAAGGTCATTGACAAGTTCTTCGCTCACATCGGCCGGGAGGTTGATGGTCACGCTGATACTATGGTCCACCCACTTCTGGATGCGGCCCTGCATTTGTACCTTCTTCAACCAGTCGATGTCGTTGGCTGTAGCCTTGTGATAGGGGCTCTCGGCTACCATGGCATCAATCTCTTCCTGAGTATAGCGCTTGGTAGTGTCGTAACCCTTGGTCTCCATCCAAGTCATAAACTTGGGATGATATACGATAAACTCCTCGAATGCATCGCCTGTTTCATCGGTGAAATCTACATGTACGTCAGGATCATTGGGGTTCACCTTACGGCGGCGTTTGTATACGGGCATGAATACTGGCTCAATACCAGAGGTGGTCTGTGTCATCAAACTTACAGTACCGGTAGGGGCGATAGTCAAGCAGGCGATGTTGCGGCGACCATACTGCTTCATTTCCTCATAGAGAGCAGGGTCTGCCTCCTTGATGCGGTTAATGAAGGGGTTGTTCTTCTCGCGTTCGCTGTCATATACGGTGAATGCTCCACGCTCTTTGGCCATCTGTACAGATGAGCGATAGGCTTCGATGGCAATAGTACGGTGCACCTTTTCTGAGAAGTCGGTAGCCTCGTCAGTGCCATAGCGGAGTCCCATGGCTGCAATCATGTCACCTTCAGCGGTGATGCCTACGCCTGTACGGCGGCCTTGGGTGCTCTTGTCCATGATCTTCTGCCATAGGGTACGCTCTGCGCCCTTCACCTCTTCGCTTTCGGGGTCGCTCTCAATCTTCTCCATGATGGCCTCAATCTTTTCAATCTCAAGGTCGATGATATCGTCCATGATGCGCTGCGCTACAGCAACGTGCTGTTTGAAGAGGTCGAAATCAAAGTATGCTTCAGGAGTGAATGGATTGACAACATATGAGTAAAGGTTCAACGCCAATAGACGACATGAATCGTAGGGGCAGAGGGGAATCTCTCCACATGGGTTGGTAGATACCGTCTTGAACCCTAAGTCTGCATAGCAATCGGGTACTGATTCGCGTATAATAGTGTCCCAGAAGAGTACGCCAGGCTCAGCGCTCTTCCAAGCATTGTGTACAATTTTCTTCCACAGTTCGGGGGCGTTTACCTCTTTAGTATATTGAGGATCTGTGCTATCGATAGGGTATTTCTGTGTGTAACTCTTTCCTTCAACTGCAGCGCGCATGAAGTCGTCGTCCATTTTTACCGAAACGTTGGCACCGGTAACTTTTCCCTCGGTCATCTTGGCATCAATGAATGATTCAGAATCGGGGTGTTTGATTGATACGCTGAGCATCAATGCACCACGACGGCCATCCTGAGCGACCTCACGGGTAGAGTTTGAATAGCGCTCCATGAAGGGAACAAGACCGGTAGAGGTCAATGCCGAGTTCTTCACGGGAGAACCCTTGGGACGGATGTGTGAAAGATCATGTCCTACACCGCCACGACGTTTCATCAATTGTACCTGCTCTTCGTCAATGCGGATGATGGCACCATATGAGTCGGCATTGCCATCCATACCAATAACGAAGCAGTTAGAGAGGGATGCAATCTGGTAGTTGTTACCGATACCAGTCATGGGGCTACCCTGAGGTACGATGTACTTAAAGTGGTCAAGCAGGTCAAACAACTGCTGTGCTGACATGCCGTTGGGGTACTTTGCCTCTACGCGGGCAATCTCATTAGCAATGCGCCAGTGCATATCACTAGGGGTCTTTTCGTAGATGACACCGGCCGAGTCTTTCATGGCATACTTGTTAGCCCATACTCTAGCAGCGAGGGCATCACCACCGAAGTACTCGAGCGTAGCATTCTGCGCTTCTTCGAATGTGTAAGTTTTCTTTTCCACAGTGTTTATAAAGTTACGTTTGTTGTCAAAAATGTAGTGGTTTGTAGAAGTGAATCATTTTCGCACAAAAGCGTTACAAAGATACATAAGTTTTTTGATATTGACCAAATTTTCAAATAATGTTTTTTTAGTAAAAAGTTGAAAGTTTTCCAAAATGATTTTGTAAATCATAGAAAATCAAGTTGTAATGAAAATCTGTGCTGCGGAAAGTTTTCCAAAATAAAAAACCGCGTTATGTGCGGCTTTTCATCTCGGGTGAATTGTTTATTCTATAAGATGCCAAATAGGCAAGCTGTGCCTGCCTATGGGAAAATCTGTTAAGTGTAAAAATTATCGTGTCTTCTTGAGTTTGGACTCAATATCTTCTATCGCGAGTTGCATGGCTTTGTCAACTTCGATCTGTTCTTCTATTGTACGGCATGCGTGCAATACGGTTGAGTGATCTTTCGAACCGATTTGCTGTCCAATTCGGGCTAATGACAGATTTGGAAGCAGCTTGTGTGTGAGGAACATAGCCATCTGGCGGGCAAGAACAATATCGCGTTTGCGTGATGAGGTGTATATGCTATCCTCGTTTACGTGATAGTAGTCACAAGTGCTACGTACGATATCTTCGACAGTGACCTCTTTCTCAACAATACGTACTGCTTTGCTGATGACACGTTCTGCCATTCCAAGGTCGATTTCACGACCATAAACAGTAGAGTGGGCCATGAGAGAAATGAGTATACCCTCTAGTTCGCGCACACTGTCAGTCACGTTTTCGGCGATATATTCAAGCACATGGGGCTCCAAGTTGATGCTTTCGCGACGTACTTTGTCCATCAAGATGCTGCGGCGGAGTTCTAGGTTAGGACGTTCAATCTCTGCAGTGAGTCCCCATTTGAATCGCGTAATGAGACGATCCTCAATGCCTTGTAGCATGATAGGGGGGCGATCGCACGTCATGATGAGTTGTTTGCCGTTCTGATGCAGATGGTTAAAGATGTGGAAGAAGGTGTTTTGTGTCTTCTCTACACCTACAAACTCCTGAATGTCATCAATAATGAGAACATCAATGCTTTGGTAGAAGTTGATAAAGTCGTTAAGCGTATTCTTACGTACTGAGTCTGTGTATTGTACCTTGAAGAGATGGGCCGATACATAGAGTACACGCTTGTCAGGATATAGTTCTTTGACCTTCAAACCAATAGCATTGGCCAAGTGAGTTTTTCCTACACCCGATGCTCCATACAGGAAAAGTGGATTAAAGATAGTCTTTCCTGGATTCAACGCGATATTTTCGGCTGCTGTACGAGGCAATTTATTGCTCAATCCCTCGATGAAGTTATCGAAACTATAGTTGCTCTTAAGCATTGGATCAAGATCCTGGGGAGCAACTACAATTGTCCCTGGTGTCTTGTTGTCGCTTTTTTCCAATTTGTGAGTTACTGCAGGTTTCTTCTCTGGTTCCTGATTAATGCTCAATCCATGCTCACGATCAGTAAGCACGCGATAGTTGAGTTCAGTATCATTGCCAAATACTCTATAGATTGCAGCACCGAGCAAATCGACATAGTGAGCTTCGATATACTCATAAACAAATGGGCTAGGTACAAATATCGTCAATACATTGCCCGTATATGAAGCGGGCTTAGTATTCGAGAACCATGTATTAAATGCCGTTGCTGGGATATTATCACGAATAATATCCAGACATTTACCCCAATGCTCTATGAGATTTTTCTCGTTCATGGTTTGCTCTTGTTCTTTTTCTTTTACTTCTACACTGCAAAGTTACAATCCTTATTTGGTATTTTAAAATAACTTTTCCCCCTCAATAATTTGCGTTTTCCAAAAGTATTAGGTTTCAGCATTTTGCATTTTTCGATCTTTTCAACTCTCTTTTATACATTTCTTTTCCTTGCATATGTCTAAATGTCTGGTATTGAATCGACTCTGTTTGCCTTTTTGAACTTTTCTTATTTTTGTTTATTCCTTTATAATGGCCTCTATACCTTCTTTCTTGTGATTTTTTACTTTTATTTTGACTTTTCGTAAGCCTTATTTTATTTAGATGAAATCTAATTTATTTAATTTTCCTGTCATTTTCCACATAATGAAATCATCCTTTTTCGTCCGTTTTCTGACTATATTATTTCTGTCATGTATTATATACAGCTAGTTCTCTCTATTGCTGTAGAGGCGCTAATTTAGCTTTGTTTGTGAAACATATTGTTTTGTTTCTTCTCAATATCTTGGCTGCTCGTAACATTTATAGCTGTTCTTTGTGGACAACTTTAAAAAGCTCGATATAGTAGGTATGAAAAATCCCCTTCTTTAGTGAAGGGGAATCTGAGAGATTTCTTACATTACTTTCGTCCGAATACGGAGATATTGATATATCGGGTAGGATGTTTCTTTATATCCTCAATGAGCGCGTTTGCGTTGTCACATAAAGAGTTTAGGTTGTGATAAAAGGTTGTGTCGCTGAGTAGACGGCCTGCAGCTCCTTCTTCAGAGAGTAATACTTTGGATAAATGTTGTAGATTATTGACAGTGCTATCTATCTGTGCTATAGTCTGTGCGTAATCTACCATGGCTAATTGTGTGGAAATTTGTTCTATGTTTGCACCAGTCTGGCTAAGATGCTTTACTAATGTAGGGATGTCATCTTTCAGTAATCTGTTAAATTCGTCAGCTGTTAGGCTTAATTTGCCGCTAACCTCGGCTGCATGAGATAATGTGCTGTTGATATGATCATTACTGGCAATAGTGTATAGTGCTGAGATAAGACTATCTATTTTGGGAAGCATGGCATTTAGTTGAGGCAGCATTTCTTCTTCGATCTTCCCAGTGAGTCCGTGCGCTACGCCAGCTTCTAGTGTATCACCTGCTTCATAGTAATGGTTTCCTGAGGCCAAGCGTAAATCTAAACTGACTCCTCCTAGCAACTCACTAATCATATATACTTTACTTCCTTTAGGAATTTGCAGTTCTTTGTTGATATTCAACTTAACAACAATATGGTTGGGTGCTTTAAAATCATAGAGAACATCGGTAACATTACCGACTTTGTAACCATTGGTTGTAATGGACGAAGAGGAGGTAAGGCCACCTACTTGATTATATACAACATAGTAAGTATACTCCTTTGCCAATGTGCTGTGTCCTTTGAGGAAGTTAATGCCGAAGTATAGGATTATAATAGCAATAATAAATGTCAGTCCTATTTTACCTTCTTTACTCAGATATTTCATTATGGTGATTATTGGTTATTTTCTTTATATAATGCAATAGCCTGTTGAGTGTTTACACGCTCACCATTGATAAAGGCTACTATAAAGGCATCTTTGAACTTTTCGTTCACTTTCTTTTTAGTACGCAGTATCTGGTTATAATCCGTGGTTGTCCCATAAGTGTATTTATATACCCCTTTTTCTTGATAGGATGTGACAGGACTCAGTCCTTTGAATGCTTTATCATTATCTTTTAGTTGAACAGATGATACAAGAAACTGAACTTTAAATATAGGTTCTTCGTGGGAATCTGATATATTCTCTGTATGCCCTTCTTCGGCTATATATTCTGTCGGAATATTTCCTAATTGTTTGTTCAAATCTGCATAATATTTGTCGAACGCACTACTGATGCAGTTACTCAATTTCTTTTGTCCCGCATCCGATGCTAAATATTTAGCCTCTTCGTTGTTGCTGATATAACCTAGTTCAACCAGTATGCTTGGCATTGAAGTCGCATGCAATACGAGAAAACCTGCTTGGCGTACTCCACGATCGTGTCTGTTCGCTTCGGCTGTCAAGTTACTTTGTACATATTGGGCAATATGTATACTTTCTTTTACGAACTCACTCTGCATAAACTCAAAGATGATGTAGCTTTCCGGTGAGTTCGGATTGAAGTTTGCATATTTCTTTTCGTGATTTTCCTCTAGGAAGATTACTCCATTCTCTCGTTTGGCTATTTCTAGATTCCGCTCCGTACGTGCCTCCTCAATTCCTAGTGTATATGTCTCAGCTCCTATAGCTGAACGGTTTTTTGCTGCATTGGTATGTATGGAGATGAATAGATCTGCATTGGCACGATTTGCAATACGTGCCCTATCGTTTAATCCTACAAAATCGTCTGTGTCACGTGTATAAAGCACCTTGACTTCTGGGTGCTTTTTCTTTATAGATTCACCCACCATGAGTGCCACTTTAAGTGTCACATCCTTTTCGTATATCTTACCGTTGGCACTGACCGCACCAGGGTCTTTACCGCCATGACCGGCATCAATAACAATAGTGAAATCATTACTGCCATGAGTGGTTAGGGGCAGTAGTAATGTGAGGAGTAGTAGGGCTAAGCGATACATGGTCGTTTCTAGGAATATTGGATACAATGAAGGGCTGCTTCGTCTCCGGAGCAGCCCTTTGTCCTTTCTTTTATCAATCTTCTAGTTCCGGGAGTTTGAGATACCACGCTGATTTATCCAACAATTTGTTGTATAACTCTTCGTTTCTTGTTTCTCCTCTTGTTGCAATACGTTCAGCGAAGAACTCTTCAGGATGAGCACTACGCTCAGCAAAGCGAACAAGGTCACCAAAACGATTACCCTCGAAAGCCGCCTCCAATGCCAATTCATCAAGTATGCGTAACTCAACATATTGGATTGTGTCGCTGAATGAAACGTCGTTCAAAGGAACACGGAGATATTGGGCAATAGCCTCGGGTTTCAAAGTATAACTTACAGTATCAAGATGTACATCACCGCATCCGCGAGCATGAACGCCTTGGAAATAGGTCTTTCTCAATTCCTTGGCGAATAACACAAACTCTGCGGTATCATTATTGATGGTCAAGCGTGCCTCTGGGCTATTGCTATATGCGGGGTCCAATGCATGTTCATTAATCTTAAAGAATGCAGAATAGGCATCTTTCATCAAGTTGAATGCAATTTCTACATGTTCAGCAGCATGTGCCATTGCTATAGAGTCTCCTGGTACATACTCTTGCTCTGCATAACAAGTGAGTGCCTCGGCCAATCTCAGGTAGATAACTGCACGTCTATAAAGAATAATCGCTTTTCCTTCAAATTTATCGATAGGGGCATATTCTTTACCATTCAATGTATAGGTTATTCCCTGATAGAATTTGCCGCGTGCATCTCCTGCTGCTACATATTCGGTGTAACCGCTCTCTCCACGATCTTGGTTACCCTCCAATGCTCTACAATAACTCTGTTCCTTATTCAGATTACTCCAATAATTAGAAGGAACCAATTGATGGGTCGCATTGAGAGAGTAGAATAGATTGTCGAGATTAGAAACTGTACCATCCTCTTTTGATGTAGACATTGAAATGGAACACAAGTTTTCAGGTTTTGTGTTTACATATTCATAATAAGCCTGCCATGTGCTGCTTGGAGAGGGGATTGAAGAAAGTTTCTTGTCAAAAAGACTATAGGTGAGCTTGCTTGCATTATTTGTCATATAGCCTTCAAATTCATAGGTTCTTCCTTCTGTATTGGCAGAGAAGTTGCTAGCAGCATTATCGTTACGATTTATAAGATAATCCATGAAATAGAATGCAGCTTCGTCGTATTTACCACTCCACAAGTAGAGTTCACCCAAAACCAATTTGATGGGGGGGAATGAGTATTTAGTCTCAATTTCTCCTACTGGAGCCCAACAGGGCATCTCTACATCAATATACTCCACTAGTTCTGGAATCAGCTGTTCAGCAATACCTTGGATATCCAATAGGCATGAGGCATCTTTTATCACTTGTTTAGCATCTGCAACCTGTGTCAAAGGCTTGGTGAAGAAAGGTACCTTGCCATAGTTGATGGCTAGTTGCATGTAGGTCCAAGCACGGATGCTAAGCGCGCCTGCATATTCATCCTTCATCAAGAACTTTCCATTCTTTTTGTGGCTTATGTCCATGTGCTCCAACAAGTAGTTACAGTTATTGATAACTGCATAATAATCGGTTGGATCCACATAACTGTTGTTTGTGTTAAAGTTAAACTCAGAAAGTCTTCTAAGATCTGTTTGGGTAATGTCATTTACATCCACCAAATCACCACGTAACTCTCCTAGTAACACATATCTGTCTGCAATTTGTTGCAGAGACTGCAGGATACCATTGGTGGTATATACTGAGTCTGCTGTGCTGCTCAAAGTATGATCCTTTTCGTATACATGACGATTAGAATCCACTGTCAACATATCTTCACAAGAGGTAGTCAATGTCAATGCGAAGACTGCTGCAAATAATCCAATCAATGATTTGTTTTTCATCGCTATATTCATTTGATTTTATTCTTACTATTATAAGTTCACTTTCACACCGAGGTTGAAGCTACGGCTTTGTGACAGCATACCATTGTCAATTCCTTGATACAATACATTGTTGCTGAATGAGAATTCGGGATCACTACCTAAGTAGTTGGTCCAAGTCAGCAAGTTGGTTGCTGAGCACCAAACGGTCAATCCTTGCAACCATGATGCATTTACAGGTACGCGGTATGACAGGGTTACATCTTTCAAGCGGAGATATGAACCATCTTCTATCCAACGGTCAGAGAAACGGTTGTTGCCTCTTGGATCACCATATGTCGCACGGGGAATATCAGTAACCTGTCCTTCTGCCTTCCAACGATTGGTAACAGCAACAGTCTGATTATAGAAGTTGCTACCACTCTCAAGGAGTGCACGTTGGTAGTTATAGACGTCATTACCCAATGAGTAGTTGAGAGTTGCGCTCAATGTGAAGTTCTTGTAACTTAACATACTATTGATGTTGCCATAGAGGTCAGGGTTGGGGTTACCGATAACTACGCGATCCTGTTCGTCAATCATGTTGTCACCATTCTGATCAATGAACTTCATATCACCAGCCTCAAAACTCATAGGAACACCAGTTGATTGATGTTCTGTTTGGAGTGGCTTACCATCTTCATTAACAGGGACATCCTCGGCTGTTGCATATACTCCATCGGTCTCATAACCATAGAAAACGCCAGCAGCCATGCCTTCGGCTGAGAGGATTGTTCCGTTATATATATCTGTGGTGAATCCATATAATTCACTATCCTTGCCATTGGCAAACCAAGTTCCAGTAGGCAATTCTGTGATTTTATTCTTGTAAGTTCCGACTGTAGTACCTATTTCCCATTTAAGGTCTTTTTTGTTAATGGCACGTGCGGTAACACCTATCGTAGCACCATTGTTGACGAGTGAGCCTCCGTTACACCAATAGTAGTGTAAGCCGCTGGTATAGGGGAGCTTATCCAATGTCAACAAATTGTTTGTCGTGTTATGGAATACATCACCCGACAGACGGATGCGATTGTTGAATGCCTGTACATCAAAACCGAAATTCAAACGGCGTGTGGTTTCCCATTGGAGCGACTGGTTTTCGATGTTAGCCAATTTGATACCCATTGCTGTACCTGAATATTGTACAGTACTGAAATAGGTGTAGGCTGCATTGCTGACAATATTGTCATTACCAGACCAATCTATGCCACCACGAAGCTTTAAGTAATTGACAACATCGGTGTTAAAGAAGGGCTCTGCTGATACCAACCATCCAGCTTGGAGTGAAGGGAACAATCCCCAACATACACCACCCAATTTCAGGGCACTCTCAATTTCATGACCGAAACGAGATGAAGATTCTGCGGTAAGGCTGGCTTGCAAGAAGTACTTGTTATACAAGTTGTAATCAACATTACCATACCATGCCATGTTACGAACGACGTTCAACTCACCACCTTCATCGATGAAATCAAATTTTTCGCTGATATCGGGCAACTTATCATTACCAGTATTATGACATGATTGGAAACTTGAATCATAAGCAAAATTAGAGAATCTGAAACCACCGAAGATATTGATGTGGTTACCACCGAAGGTCTTGTTCCAATCAATGCGTGTGTCGTTGTTTACAGCAGTCTCCTTAGAGAAGAATGAGCGAACTTCGTTCTTTGACAAGCCCAATCCTGCGATATTAAATGTAGGAGAACCCGTCATGGGACGGAAATATTTCTCATTAGTACGATGCAGCTTATAGTTGAATAAAGAAGAAATGAGCAGATTCTTTGTCAGTTTCATTTGAGGCTCTATAGTTACATCAAATACAGTATATTCCTGTATGTTCTTGTTCTCACCAGCACCATGCTCAAAAATAGCTAATGGGTTTGCCAAACTATTATTCATTGTGCTATAATCAATATTAGCAAAATCGTCAGCTGCTTCTAATGCAGGAGTCACCTGTCCAAGGCTGTTGTATCTATATGGATACAAGAATGGAGATTTGATTAAGGCTAAGAAACCAGGTGAGGCGATAGGACCACTACCTAAGTCTTGTTGAATGCCATCATCGCGCAAATCTCTGTTGGTACGTGCGTACGAGATATCAAAACGGGTGTTTAGACGTTCGCCCAAAATAATGTCGGTATTGAAACGGATGTTCAGACGATTGAAGTCATTGCATTGGATCGTGTTATCACCATCAGCAAAACCAACAGAGAAGTTGTACATTGCACGTTCGTCACCACCTTGTACATTTACATGGTAATTTTGTGTCAATGCATTTTGGTATACAAAATCAGACCAATCGGTATCGTTATGATATTGCCAATAATAGTATTTGCTCTTATCGTCTGACAAGAAGGGGAAGTTGGTCTGCTCAGTTTCTACACTACCCAATAGCTCGCTGGCATAGATGCGAAATTGTTCGGCATTCATCATCTTGGGCAAATTGGGTTTCAAGGTATATGTGCCATAAATAGAGGCATCGATGCGTGTGGCTTGGCTATGTCCGCGCTTGGTATCTACGAGAATGACACCATTACCGCCTTTGGCTCCATACAAGGCTGTGGCATTCTTCAGTACAGTAATCTTCTCAATGTCATTGACATCAATACCTGCCAATACGTTGTTGTAATAGCCATTGTGGAGTGTGGTGTAGCTATCTTGAAGATCCTGCATTACACCATCCAATACAATAAGAGGCTGTGCAGAAGTGTTCAGTGAACTGATACCTTGCATCATCATAATACCGCCTAAACCGATGGTTCCAGAGCGTGTGATGGTGTGTACATCGGCACCCATTTGGTTCTGTACTTCAGTCTCCAATGTTTTCGCTGTTGTTACACCAATATGGGCCTCATTTTTTGCAGTTACATCAAATTTGTTCTCAACAAAGGTACTGAATGCCTCATCGTATAGGTAGAGAGCTAAATCTTTTCCTTGTCTTGCTTTTACCACAATTGCTTCATAACCAGGAGTTGATACGTATAGAGAGGCTACAAATGCGGGAATCTTAATTGTGAATGTGCCATCAGGCTTAGTCATCGCTGTATATCGCTTGTTTCCTAATGCCTCAACGCGCACACCGGCCAATGCCTCATTCGTAGCGGCATCGTATACGACACCTGCTATTTCTGTCAACTGTTCGTTCGTAGCTACATCCTCTTTGTTGGCTTGGGCACATACATTGCCTACTCCGAGGAGCATACCAGCAAACACGACGATTAATCGCAGAGATTTATATATATAGTTTTTCATTGTCGTTATCTTTTATAGTTATAATAGTTATTCTATCGGCTCTAAAATGATGCAGTCGATACGTAAGGTACGGTCAAGAGCGTCAGCACGTGACGAATAGTTTGAATAAATCGCCAACTGTGTCTTTGGTTCTGCCACTCCATACTCGCAATGAGGAATCGTGACGAACTCGTCCCCATTTGTAGCTTTGAAAATAAGTGTATCGATCTTCTGATAATTGTAATCAGTGTACTTATACTCTGCAGTCCAAACGTCAGTCATACCCACACCATCTTCTTTGGGGAATGAGAATTTCATCTTTAGCGGATTAGGTTTCAAATCCACCAATTCTGGATTTTGAATAACAGCAGGAACTACAACTACTTTTACTCTATATTTAGCGGCATATACACTAGGTATAGTGTAAGTTATTTGTACATTAGTTTTTGTTCCGCGCTCCTGTGCAATCATGTATCGATGCTCCGATATGTTTTCATAGTACGAACTATCTTGGCTTACAGTGACTACATTATAGTCAATGTTGTCATCCGTCAGTTTGTCTTTGTTGTTAATTTCCCAACAATAGTAGGTGTTTTCTCCCTCTATAGTAATCGTATCAAGCAAGCATGTCAAAGGAGAGTAGTTGAGTTGGTTTACCACATGCACGGTTCCATTACTTAACTCTACGACCTTTTCTTCTCCTGCAAACAAGTCATCCTTCTCTTTCCCACTGAAGGTGACATGTTTGTCGCTTGCCCAGAAATTGTAGTTTGAAATCAACTCGTCATCGTTCTTTTGCACGGTTTTGCTGAAGGCCAGGTGACGGCACATATAATCTTCGGTCATTAACTTCTGCAATGAATCAGGATCTTCGTTGGCAGCTCTGTTGTCGTACTTGAAGTAAGACTCTGCTTTCTTATACATGTCCTTCCATGCTTCGTCGGTAGGTGCAATCAGAATGTATGTGCTGTCTTCGTTGTTAAGCTGGCCTATTCTGTTCCACCAAGGGTTGCTAACCGAATATACAATATCGACATATTCTATCTCGCCAAATTCGTTTACGCCACCTTGTACGCTTAAGCTTTGGTTGATCGTGCTATCTGTATGGCTCTTCATATACTCATTGAAAAGAGACAGCTTGGGATTCTCACCCAGATACTCCCAGATGTTTGAGGAATATGTTGAATATTCTCCATTACCGCCAATTTTATGGAGCATACCATTTTTGGCAGGCATATTGTACTTACCTTCTACAAGATTTACCTTATTAAAGGTATATCCTCCTTTGCTTCCTTTGAAAATGAGACGTTTGCCATTCAGCATGTGTACACCATTATTCTCTGTCAAAGTTCCAGTTGCCACATGACGATAGTTGGCAATATGGTTCTCGATAAATTTTCCTACGATGTTGTCATCGGGGCAATCGGTGAAAGTCTCTCCTACTGGAGCCCATACCGTATAGTATCTGCCAGATTTGAGCAATTCATCGTAGCCATTATCTTTCAATATTTGTTCAAATCCTTGAAGTTCAGGATCGTCTTCTATCATTTCCCACAAGGTCTTGTCGCTATTGAGTGTTGGGTCTACTGCATAGTGTTCATCCCAAGCATCATTACATGCCGTAGCCAGCAATGTTGCACATGCACAAGCCAATAGTTTTGGTAATATATATGTCTTTCTCATACTATATAGTTCTAATATCTGTTTCACCTTTATTTACGTTTCTCGTCCAAAGAAACCATTTCATCGTTAACATACTCCAGAGGAACAATTTCCAGGTAGTCATGCATACCCTGAGTTACGTTTGAAGCTGTTCTGTGTGCATTCTTCATACGGAACCAGTTTGTTTCGCCAGATTTTAGAGTTACAGTTCCAACAACCTTACGCAAGGTACCAGATGAGTTGCGTAACGTATTCCATCCGGCATTTCCGTTTTCATCTTGTATACCTCCATTTTTTACCGTGTTCGGGCCTTTTAAGTAACCGCGGTTCTTCATATCTTTGTCGTTGATGATACCGGCATAATAGTTTCCGTCAATGCCCATGCTATAGTCTCCATTTCCTTTTGCCGTGAAATCATTTTGGTAGAAATCATTACCAAGATCTCCTGCTAACTTGCGTAGGTCAATAGGAATACCTGTAACCATATCGTTAACATAGAACTGTACGATACCGCGAAGTTCGTTAGCTGAATATCCTACGCGAAGTTCGTAAGTGCCTTCAGGGAGAGGAGGCAATTTGTATGAGATATCATACTTACCAGTTACCATCATTTCATCGCCCTGGAAATTCTGCCAATTAATATTGGGGCAGAGATAGAAGAGCATCGTTTCCTTATTGTTAACCTTGAAGTGGGTTGACTTCTCCAAATAATTGGTGTTGTTGTCTATCAAGCAGAAAGCAACTTTACCATTGTAAATAGGGCTACCCGCTTCACCACTCTTACACCAACGCATATTACTGTTTCTTAATTCGGGGAGTAGAGCAGAGAAATCAAAGCGCATGATATCATACAAGATGTTAGTTCTCATTTCTGCCTCATTGTAGATAAGGATTTTATTGATAGGGTGGATGCGTCCATTTCTCGCTTCTGGGTCGAAGTCCTTGTCAAATAGGGTTTGCATCTCCTCGAGTGAGTAGATATGGATATCCACGTGGTCAGCCATATTGGTAGAGCCTATGGTGACATGTTGTGCATTATCGCGACGAGCACGTGAGGTGTAGTTCACAATACGTTCTTTCACGTTAAAACCATCTTTACGTGGAACGGTTACCTTTATCAAATGATTGTTTAATGTCTCATAGTGCTCAACGCGGTCAGACAGTGCAACAGCTTTACTTGCTAATGTGTTGTTTCCATTTTTTGGGTCAGACCAACAACCGCCATCCTCTTCACTACCATAATCAACATAGCAAAGATGCTCGTACATTACGTTCTGGTTGATAAAATGATAAGCGATAAACTGATACAGGGCTTCGTCCTCGTCTTCTATGCCATACCATTCTACGCATTTAGCCTTCAAATCAGAAAGAGTTTCTATGCCAGCCTCCAAGAAAATGCTATCCGGTTCTGCAAATACTGAATAACCATAAAGACGCTTGAGCGGACGTGCGGTTGTTGCTGCATTGTCTTGATATTTAGGACCATCAGTGCCATCACATTCGTAGTCGGCATCCTCAATGTCATGCAACATCTTATCAATGCCTGTAGCCTTCATCGCTTCGACAAATAAGCTGAAACATTTATGATCCTCCAATTGTACGGGAAGGGTATTGGTTGACAAGTGCAATACTGCGGTCAGTCCACCATGTACAATACCATTTTCAACTTCGACGTCTGGATCTGTAATCTCTGCATAACCATTCACCATCTTCTTAGCTCCCACCGCAATGTCATAACTCAAGTAGCGATCGTTCAGGTTCATCGTGGGAATTACGCCATTGATGGCATTGGTCTTATATTCTACTGGAATGATATGAGTCTGTGCAATCTCTTTACATTTTTCAGCAGAGAGGTCCTCAATGTTGGTTGAGTATACACCCGTAATGATTGAGTCTCTACCTGCAGGAGGATTCTTATAGATTGAATCCTGCTCATACAGATATTGTGCTATAGCCTCGTTAGTCGGAGCAAAACAGGTGTAGTCACCATAAGCTTCCATCAGGTTATAACGGTTACCTTTCTTTAAGATTGTCACAAAACTGCTGTATGTTTCTGGATTTTTCTCCAGATAACTGGCCACTGTGTTTCCTCTAAAGGTGTAGCGCTGCTCAGTTCCGATCTCTTCGCGACAGCCACTCAAACCGGTGATGGCCACTATACTCACCGTCATTAGGACGATGTGTGCGAATGAAATTTTTTTCGTTTTCATATATGCCGTATTAGTTTTGTTCAAATGATGACTCTGTCTCATAAGCAGGATTTTGTTTCAACTTACCTGCATTCTCTTTGCCCGCATAAGTGTTCAAATCCCTTTCATAGATGGGGAAGAAGAAGTAGTTGATATCGGGCATTTTGTTCTTATACGATTTGGGATTAGAAACGTATTTACCACTAACGATGACATCTACTACAGATGAGATGTCGTTGACAGACTCACCTTCTGCTGTGGTCTTGGTAATACGCAGTGCTTTGCGCACAAGGTCGAACCAACGCTTGCCTTCAAATGCTAACTCGCGCTGACGTTCATCGAGCACCATTTGTTGCATTGATGCAGCATCGGCAGGCTTCTTCAGCAATTTGGTGTCATCGGTAATCATTTCCTTGTCATTGGAACGGTAGTATACGGCTTCTACTAATTCAAAAGAAGCATCGCGGTCGCCACTTTCGTTTCTGTAGGCCAAGGCCTCCGCTTTCATAAGCATTACGTCAGAGAGACGATACAAAATCCAATTGCAGTTATTTATATAACGTTTACCATGGTTGGCCTTTGTGTTATCGGTCTGCTCATGTGTGGTATGATAGTTGGGTGACAACGGTTCAGTGCCATCTCCCGTAAACTTACCGCTTGTTCCAGATGTCGTGTATTTAAGTATATACGCGGGTTCTTCTTCAGTTTTTGGAGCCAGGATAAAGCTTTCTCTGCGATAATCTGTCAGTGCATACATGTCCAAAAGGTTCTTTCCTGCAACGAAGGGGGCATTTTGTCCTTTCTCGCGGCCATAATAGTAGGTGACGAGGTAGTTCTGGTTCTCTACGTCACCAGTCATCTGCAATTCGAAGATACTTTCGGGGATACTGTTTTGTCCTACACCAAACACTTCGTCGTAGGCATCATCACCGTTAGCAAAGTCGCGTATTTCAGGATAACTTTTCACCAAAGGATATTTCTCGTCTGCTAACTTCTTGTAGCTGCTATTGGGATTTGCTTTTACATACTTCTTCATGTATTGGCGACGTGCTTCCAATATCTGCTCACAATAGTCGATACACTCTGTATAGTCAGCCTTTGCCTCCTCTGTACGACCATCAAATGTCTTGAATGAAGCTCTCCATAACAGGGCATCAGCTAGGATTGCGCGTACTGCATCGGTAGTGATACGTCCCTTATTTTCGTCATTCGAAATATAGTTTCCCGATTGGATAACCTTTCCTTCTGCCTCTTTTAACTCTTCAATAATCCAATCCAAAGCTTCAATAGGACCGACCTGTTCCTGATACAAATTTTGGCTGTCGTCTACAATCGCTTCTTTCAACAATGGAATGTCTCTATAGGCACGCACCAGATAAAAGTGGCAGAGTGCGCTGATAGCTTGCATTTCACCCTCATGGTTCTTGAGGTCGTATTGGGTATAGTCTGGGTCCTTCTCCACAACCCCAGGGGCATACTTGCGTACGATATGGCAGTTGTTAATTACTTTATAGTAATCGGCCCATGAGCAATATCCATTGGTAGGCATGAGGTTAATTTCGTTGATGTCGCGTAGTGATGAGTTACCTCCATTATTGAAGTTTCCTTCCATTACATTGTCTGAACGAATTTCTCCCCATACAAGGAAACGTTCCATAAACCCAAACTGTATCATTGAACGATAGCAATTGGCTACCATACCATCCACATCGGCTTCAACCTTCCAATAGTTTTCCAATACAACCGAATTGGTCGGGTAGATGGTGAGGAAGTCATCGCAAGCTCCGAATAGGGATACCAAAACTCCTCCTAGGAGGGCTTTTGCTGTACACTTAAAGCGTGACAAATTTATGTTATATCTTTTCATAGGAATTTATATTTTCAAGTTAGAAACCAACAGAGACTGAGAATGTGTAAGAACGTGAACGCGGTGTTTTTGCATTGTCCTCAGCACGTCCCCAACCGCCTAATCCTACTTCAGGATCAAGACCTGTATACTTGGTCCATACGAAGAGGTTGTTCATAGAACCATTGAAACGAAGGCTGTTCAAACCATACTTTTTCAGTTTTTGTGGATCTACACTATATGATAACTGTAGGTATGAGAGACGGAGGAATGAAGCATCCTCTACGTAGCGGTCACTACCCAACCAGTTATAACCATAATTGTAGAGTGCACGGGGTATCTCTGTGATGTCGCCTTCTTTTCTCCAGCGCCAGTTCACTGCGATACTTTGGTTATAGTTGGTGTACATGTTCTCTACATTCATACGAGCCTTATTGATGACATCTACGCCATAACGGTAGTTAAAGTTGGTTCTCAATGACCAACGGTCATATTTGAATGTCAAACCGAAACCTCCCTGTGCAATGGGGTTAGAGTTACCCAAGTACACGATATCCAATTGGTTGATGTTACCATCGCCATTGATATCTTCATAAATCGCGTCACCACCTTTAAAGTAGTAGTTGGTGCTGCCATAGTTAAATACCATGGGAAGGGGTTTACCGTTAGCTCCATAGATAATGTCGCCATTCTTGTCGACTGCTACGGGGCAGATGTCCTGTACGTTCAGACCTTCATTTTGAGCCACTATGACAGCCTTGTCATAGTTTTTGTAACTGTAGCGATAAACGCCCTTGCTCTTGAAACCATAGATAGAGCCCAAAGGGTTGTTACGTTGGATACGTCCCATAAAGGTTCCGTTCTGATAGTCATAGTCTCCATTTTGGCTATCCAATATACTCTCTTCCATCTCTTCTACGGTGTTGAAGTTCTGGCCGATATTGAAATAGGTATCCATAGAGAATTTACCCACCTTGATGAAGTTATTTCCATTGATATTCAATTCCCATCCTTTGTTACGGATACTACCTGTGTTGCGATAGGCCAGGGTTGAATATCCATTTGATGAGGGTATAGCATAGCCACCCATCAACTGGTCTGTAGTCAAGTTGTTGTAGTAGTTGAATACAAAGGTCAACTTATCGTCAAAGAAACCTAGGTCACTACCAATGTTGTACTCGCTCTTTCTTTCCCATTTCAAGTCGGTGAGGCGAAGTCCACCTTGCTCTACAGCTGTCATGCCCATGTATTGACCATATGTAGAGTAGGTAGTGTAGTGTAAATATTCTTGCCAAGGTTGATTACCTGTGGTACCCCAACCTGGACGAAGCGAGAGCATACTCAACTTCAAGTTCTTTTGTGCCCATTGCATCCAAGGCTCGTCAATGATGTTCCAACGACCAGAAATACTTCCGAAGTTACCCCAACGGCGTTTTGCACCAAACTTGGTACTACCATCGCGTCGCAAAGTTCCAGTGACGCTATAGCGACCTTCTTTATATGAATAGGTGGTTGTATAGAGGAAACTCATAGAACGCCACTGACCCGTAGAGGTGCTGCTACCACTGAGTACTGAGCCTGTGGTGGGACTTTCGATACCTGTGGGGATACCATACGAGGCTGCGTATTGGTTGCTTGAGTTACCCTTGTTCATCTCGAATCGGCCCAACATTGTCCAGAAGTGGTCAGAGTTGCCTAAATAGGGAGTGAAGGTGAACTGATGACGGGTATAGAACTCCAAACGTTTATCATCACTGGTTGAACTTACGTTCTTGTCTGATGCATTCCAAGCTTTGGTAGATAGGCTTCCAGGACGATACTCTGAATGACTATTAGTGCTTGCATTCATACGTACCAAACCTTGGTAGCGGAGTTGGTGCTCCTCGCTAGTCAAACCCAACAAGTTGTAGTCAATAGAAATCTGTGGAGAGATATCGTAGCTTTTACTATTCTTCCAGGCAAGATGACCTACGGCTACTGGATTGACGATGCCTTTTTGGTTACCGTCAAAGATGCTGCTAGCACCACCAGCTGCTGCAGACTCTTGCAACATGAGGTAGTAGTCCTTGGTGTCTATCTGTGTCCCATCAGGCAGGATTTCTTGTGCATAGACACTCATGTTGGGCATAATGAGCTGTGCATTGTTCAATAAGCCTTCGTAGTTCTTATCGTTGTTCGTGTAGGTCAACGAGAAGTCTGATGATACCTTGATACGGTCTGAAACGAAATAGTCTAAGGCCATACGGGTTGTGAAACGATCGAGGCGTTGCTCAATGACAGAACCAGTTTCATTCTGATAACTTCCTGATATGCGGAATGTTGCGCGTTCGCCGCCACCAGAGAGTGAGAGGTCGTGTTGGTGCTTAATACCATGTTGTGAGATTAACTTAACCCAATCGGTGTTGTTATCAAAGTTTGCATATTCTGCAAAGTTGGGATTATAGTTCAACTCATCGGCATCTGATGCGGTATTGTTTTGACGGGGATTGAAGTGCTCTTCTTTCAACAACATGGTGTAGTCATTACCATTGAGAAGATTCAAACCCTTGGGCAACCAAGAGTCCTGGAACTTGTAAGAGTAGTTGACATTGGTCTTACCACGTGAACCGCGCTTTGTCTTAATCATAATAACACCATTCGAACCACGTGAACCATAGAGGGCTGATGCTGAAGCATCTTTCAATACTTCAATACTTTCGATATCCTCGGGGTTGATGGTGAGAAGGGCTGCAAACTTTTCTTCGTTGGCACTAGTGAAATCGAAATCTTCACCTGAAGGCATTTCGAAGATAATGTCGTTCACAACAATGAGGGGCTCTGCATTTCCATTGATGGTCGATGTACCACGCAAGCGCATGGTTGAACCTGAGCCCAAGTCTCCTGAACCGAATACGATATCAAGACCTGCAATTTGTCCTTGCAAAGCCTCATCAACCGAGGTGAAAGAGAGACCTTCTACATCACTCATTTTAAATGTTTGCTTGGCTACAGATACCTCACGCTCCAAGATGTTGAGACCTCCTGAATTGGTGCGAGGTTTAGCATGGATAACAACTTCCTCAATCTGGTTGTCATCCTTCATGGTGATGTTGAATACGGTACGCGTACCGATTTCTAGGATTTCTTCCTTGAAACCCACATATGAGATTTTCAACTTGTTCTTGACGTTCTTTACAATCATGGTAAAGTTACCGTCAAAGTCTGTGGTTGTGTGTTCTACGATACGATTGTCTTTATCGATTTCGACCACGTTCACCATCATCAACGGTCCCATGACATCGCTGATCTGTCCAGAGATACGTTGTGATTGCGCACTTACTTGCACAGCCAAGAGGCTGAAGATAGCTAATACTATATGTTTATACGCTTTCATGGCTGTTATTATTTACGGTTTTTTTCTTTATAGTTTGTCATCTGTTCACGAAGTCTCTTGTTTATCAAGTATCCGTCAATCTGATGAATCACGGCATATGAAGAGGTAGATACAATACCATTCTTCTTCTTAATATCACGAGCCATCACATTGTAGAGGATATTTTCCTTCTCCTCATTTACAACTACGTTGCGGTCGTTTACTTGCAATGTGTTGTAGCCTGTATGTACATCAAGCTTTTCAAAACTAAAGGTGTTGTCAACTGACGCGGTACCATATTGGCCACTTTCCCATACAGGAGTGTTGTCTACATAAATAGAGATATCCTGCATGTGGTATTTTACGAAGTTAACGATCAACGAAACATATTCTCTTAATTCTTCTCTGAGTACATTATTGGCAGTGGCACATGAGTCGCGTAATATGACGTAACGCTTTTCTGCAATAGAGTCTTTCTTAGTCTTGGCCTGACTGATAGAGTCATTCCATGCTTTAATAGTGGTTGTACGGTTATTCTCAATAGCTGTTGCCAATGGCACAAGTTCACTCCAACGAGGTAGACCCTCTTCGATAGCTTGAGCTATAGCATTGCTGTCGGGGACATATACCGTATAGTGATAGGTGCTGAATGAGTTTACGTTCCAGTCCAAACCAGGATAACCTGACTCAATTGTAAATATATTGTAAGCATCAATTTCAGAGGCAGCTTTGTCTGTAAAGGTATAGCCATCTGCTTTAACCGATTTCAAACTATTGATAATATTGTATTGTTTGTCATTGATGCTAAATGTGCTAGAGTCAGGATGACATAACGTGAGGAAATGTTTGAACTCTGGTGTGTCGTGCAGAATGTTGTAGACCGAACGTGTAGCGGGTTGTATCATACCATTTTCCAAACGATAGGTACGGCCATTCTTTTGTCCATAAGTATGTGTTACAGGGATACCGCCTTCTCTATTTCCCTTCAACATTTGTTCTAGTTCACGACCACCCCAAATCTGGGTTACAGCATTGTAGGGCATGCCTTCTTCATCTATAGAGGGCTCAGTTTCAACCTTGATTGTTGCATAACCCTTAGTTTGATGATATTTGTTTCCATCGGCAATATCACCAACAACGATGCTGTGTTCCATGATCTCCGTGTAAATGTTTTTGGGGAGAGCTGCTAAAGCACCCTTGTCGTTTACATCCGAAGCAATTGCCACTGCGGGATCAGGCTTTCCTAGGCTATCTTTTGCAGTGTTATAGATACCTTGCTGATAAACCATACTCTTCTTCAATGTGTCATATGACAGTTTGTAATAATAAGAAGTTTGCTTATCGTTGTTTGTCGGTGTGGTTGTATAAGCTGTGGTCGGGTCAAAATAGGTCAACGCATTATTGACGGGATTGATGTAACTGAATGTGCTCTGCATAGCTAACAGATAGCTGTCATAGTCTGTCATGTTAGCAATCAGTCCCATACCCTCCATGTCTGTGTTGAATTTTGACGGAGCTGATACTGCTACATATTGTGCGGGGCTGTATACACGGTCAGTAACATATACGACACCATTGTTGGCAATGATACAACGTTGCAAATGTTCTTTCTCTACACCCTTGTCATCGTTGGCGTCATCCTTGAGCGAACGGAACTTCGAGGGGATAGATTGGTTGAACGAGGGCTCCATCATGTTGCTTAGCAATGCACTAATAACACTTAGCTCAATAGAGTCAATAGCTTGAGGTAGAGGAGCACCATTACCGTAACGTTCAATCAAGGGAGCACCTTCACCTCCCTCTTGGAAATAGGCCATCAGTGCGTCATTGGTGGGCGCAAACATTGCTGCCATATCGGTGTCTGCGGTGAAACGTTCCGAACGGTAGCTGTTCCAACCGGGTGAAAAGTCTAACGCCTCAGTAGATACGACTGCGTGATTATTGCCTTCATAGTCCTTATAGGTCAAGAATCCGTTACCGAACGATGCACGATTTGAAGAAGATGTGAAATAACGCTTTTCATAAACAATCTCTTCATCGTTGCCATCAGGATGGAAACGTAGATTGTAAGCATCTGTTAGTGCTTCGTTGTAAACAGGTACGGCAAAACGGTCTAAGATTCGGCTGTAGATGCTCAGCTCAGAGTCTTTTCGTATCTCTTCAGCCATATTGCTGGGGGGAATAAGTAGACCATCCAAAAGGTGGATATATCCGTTTTTACAAGTAATGTCGCGCTTGATAACCTCCTTGTCAAAAATGTAGGCACTGCTAGTGGTAGGAGGAATAGCAGGGTGATTGAACAAGTAATCCATGTCCTCATCGGTCATAGAGATGGTGCGTAATTGCTCTTCCAAGAAGTGTACCATCATAGATGTAGTGTTATCCAATGCCATGCGTACTTCCTTATCGCGCAATACGTCCCAATGGGGGTTGTTCTGTGGAAGATCACTGCCAGAATAGGTGTAAATGGTATCCATGATATTAGCAGAGGTCTCACGGCGCAAACATTGGCCGGCGTTTGGCTCGCCACTACCTGAAGCAGGTGTACTTGACATCATTTCCAGAAGGTAAGCGTTGTCAAGCATCGCATTGTAGAGAATGGTTTTCTTGTGGCCTGGATTCAGCTGGTCATAACTGTCTAGCCCCCATGCTTCTTTAATGCCTTTAAGGAAGGCACTGTCATCCGCAACAAAAAGGGTCTTACTACCAGTCGTCTTTAGTACATCCTGATAGTTACAATCATCAATGACTTGCAGGAAGTACTTGAAACTCCAGCCGTCAGGTGATTCACTGTCGCGCAAGCCGTCTTGCAACTCTTCATAGATACTCTCTCCCAACCATTCGGGAACCTTGTCAGGATCATCGTAGATGTACTCATCCCGGCAGGACTGGATGGTTGCACAAACAAACAGTAGGCAAGCCATACCTACGTACTTGCCAACTCTTAACGTGTGTTTCTTGTCCATATTTTGATATTAGTTAATGTTATTTTACAACTTTTAATGGGCAAAGGTAAAAATCTTTCATCATATGCGCAAATTTATTTTCATCTTCTTTCGCTTGAAACTGCTTTTTAACGTTTGCCGTTTTTCTGGAATTTCTCCTTTATTTTTCTTGTGTGCTCCGGAATCGTGCTTGGCTTGCCTCTGTGTCGATATGTCGGGCAAACTCTTGTGGGGTGATGGTTACCGGCTCAATCATAAATTCAGGCACATTGTAACTTTTGTAGTAATTTTCATAAAAATGAGGGTCTTGTTGCGGGAGAATGAAGGGTTTGTGGGCACGTCCATCCTTATCGAAATAGGCAATGTAGAGATGGGTGTATCCGCCATCGTCACGTCGGCTAGTGAAGAGCATCCATCTCCCGTTGCTAGACCAAGAGTGGTAACTTTCGACATCGGTGCTATTAACCTCGGTGATGTTACGTAATTGCATGGTTTGCAAATCGATGAGGTATAGGTCGGCATCCTTATGCCAAATATGGAAACAACCATATTCGGCCATGCCGAAAAGGAGATAGCGGCCATCGGGAGAGATGCGAGGTAGCGTAGCGCTCTTGCCTAGGCTGTCGGCATTGAGTACCAATTCTCTGGGACCGAAAGTCTGTGTTTCTGGGTCGAAACGCTTGCGATAGATGTTGTATTTGAAATCTTTATATCGGTTGATGATTTCTCTCTCTCGTTCGGCATGGTTCTCAATCTCTAGATGTGCCGAACTATAATAGAGTGTTTTCCCGTCGGGTGCCCATGCGGGGAAAACCTCCCACTCTAGGGTGTCGTGTTCGATGAAACTTACTTCATGTCTGTCTATGTCGTAGAGGATAAGGTCGCTTTTCAGGTCCTGTACCTCAATCTTGTTGCTGTTCTTTGTGTGGAATGACTGACCGGTATCGTTGATGGAGTAGGCGATAAGGTTGTGTGTAGGATGCCATGCGGGGTATACTCCTGCTGAGATAGTAGAGTCGGTTTTCAGGTTGATCTTCTTGACTTCTCCATTGGTAACGAGTACGGTGCCGCCTTTATGTTGGCGGGCATGGAATTGCATGTTGTCAGTCTTGTAGTTTTTATAAGAGTGGCAGTTGATGCACTGTCCGTCCTTGTCAGTACTCAGTAACATGTTGTTGTATACGACTTTCTCGTCGAAAGTACCCATTTCGCGCTGCCTGATGGTTAATTCCTCATAGGTGACATAGGAGGGGGCGATGATACGGTACGAGATGTATGGGTCGATGGGCTCTTCGGCTACGCTCCATGCGAAGGGGGCATATTTTACCCATCCTTTGTCGGTTTGCGCGTAGGTGGTAACCTCAATTTCTTTCCCTTTGCTGATTTCTAGAAATTGGTGCCAGTCTTTCTGTTTCCAATCGGTCTCTTTTCCCTTCATGACGAGAGATTGATTGCCCGATTTCAACTCAGTAATAAAGGCTTTACCCTCCATCGTATATGCGAAGTTGAGCGGTGCTATATTATAAGGTATAGTAATGTCGGCATAATTGGGGTGTATGCCTGGCGTCTTGTCTGTCGTCGTGTATTGTTGGGGTACGTTGGTCGAGCAGCCTGTCAGTAGGGCTATGGCTGAACCTAACAATAGGGTGTATAGGGGGCGGATGTATTGCATAGCGTTTGTTTTTTAGTTGTTTGAGACTCTAGGAGTACTGACGTGTTTATACTATAGTGATCAATGTGATTTTACATCTCTGATAAAGAAGTAGAAGTACCAGAAGGTGTCTCCAAAACGGTCGTAGAAGAGTTTTTTTGCTTCGGGGTCACGCTCTACATCTTTCACGGCATGTTTTTGAGCGAAACGCATGAATTCTTGGAAACGCATCTTTACGGCTTTGTCGAACGGCATGTTGCTGACGTCGACGGTCTTTTCCAGATTGCCATAGAGCAGTGCAGCCTCCTGATAATGTACGGGCATTCGGCTCGTCTTGTGACTGTTGGCATAACGGAAGAAACAGTTCCAGAAAGTGGGGATGTCTTTCAATGTGAGGGCACACATGAGTCCTGCTTCATCGAACATGGGAGTGCTGAACTCGCTGAAGGTATGTGCGAAATAGTTGAGCAGATAGATTTCGACTAAGGTGTTGTCGCCATCCAACTGATCTTCGAACTGATAGAGGGGGAGGATGCTTGCAAATTCACGGTCTTTGGCTATCAACTTCGGGTTTTGCACGAACTTTTCATATTTCTCAGCCCAACCCCGATAGAAGAGCGTCTTCTTGAGGGTGTTGATGTACTTCTGTGCTAGGTCGTACTCCCCAGAAATGATGGATGCCTTTACCATATATTTAAGGTAGTCTACTTTCCAACCATATTCAACGGCATCTTCAAGGCACCAACGGTAACAGAAGTTCATGCGAGCATAGTGGTAGTAGAGCATTTTTCCACCCACCTGCATCAAACGGATGGGGAAGGGCGATGCAGTAGGCTCTCCGCCATCCAAGTAGTGGAACATCTCGTCACCAGCACGTCCCAATTTGAGTAGAGAAAGGTTCTTGTTTAGTACGATTAGGCGTGTAGGTGTTTGCTTCTGTGCCTTGGCGATGTCAAGGGCTTTACGCCACTCCAGACGTTCCATGGCATGGTTCATCTTTATCTCGGCGCGGAAGTTGGGGTCGCGGAACCAGAAGAACTGTACTGCAAAGATAATGACAGCAGCGCTAATGCCCTGTGTGAGCATGAAACGTTTCTTGGATATGGTGTAGGTAGATGTCCGATGGAATGGAATGAAAGGAACCACCAAGGGAAAGAGGTAGAGTAGGATATAGGGTATCCAAGTGCGTAGGTCGCGTGTTGAAAACTCGAAGGCGGGCATGCCTGCGGTGAACATGCGTACGAAACGTGTCTGGCTATATACATTATAATATAATATTGGGGTCGATATAATGCAGCCTAGGCAAAGTAGCGCTACTCCCCAACGGCTATCGTCTGAAGAACGAAGCGAGAATGCAATGATAGTGAGCAGTGCCAATAGGGCGTAGAAGCCGAAGAGCGGATAGCCTATGGCTGCAATGGCTATAATGGCGAGATAACGCCATCCGCCTTGAATGAGTTGATAGAGTCGGACGGTAGATAGTGTGAAGAGGAACCCTACCAACATAGAGTAAAAATAACCTTGTGTCTTGATTTGGAAAATCCAGTAGCCCGCTTCCATGGCACAGCATAGGATGAGTGCTCCAGGGATAATAGAAAGCATTCCCCAACGAGATGGTAAGGCAAACACCTTCTGGGTCAGGAGTTGTACGATGAACAACAGACCGACGAAAAGGAGCGAACCCAATAGAGGGTAATAGAAGAATTGGGTAAGGAAACAGGCGATATAGCTCATCAAACCGCCAGGAACTAGCATGCGCTCGTCAAAATAGTTCTGCGTGGGTAACCATAATGACAACTCTTGTACACGGAACAGATATTCATGCTCAAAAATATTGAGCAGTGCCCATGTGATGGCTACGAAGATAGCACCTGCAATAAGGGGGAAGTGCTTCAGGTTGCTCTCCTCTACGGAGGATGTGGCCATGGGGGTGTTTGGTTGGGATTTCATTGCCTTTTATTTGAGGTTATATCTTGCAAAGATAAGTATATTTCTGTGAATGGCAAAAAACGGTGCGGCAAAATGCGCCTGCGAATGTTCGTTGCTGCAGCTGTGGCGATTTTTTACTGCACCTACGGCAGATATTTGTTTGCTGTGCGAAAAAAACGTACTTTTGCGGCAATATTCAACAGGTAAAATAAATACAGCGATGAATGCATTGGAAATCATTGATAAATACTGCACCGAGGAGCGCTTGCGCGATATACTCCTCACTCATAGTCGCGCGGTGGCCGATAAAGCATTGGATATTGTTCGCTGCCATCCCGAATTGGAGGCCGATGCGGCTTTTATCGAAGAGGCGGCTCTGCTACACGATATAGGCATCGTGCATGTCGATGCTCCTGCCATAGCATGCTTTGGTACAGAACCTTATATCAAACATGGAGTCTTGGGCGCAGAACTCTTGCGTAACGAGGGATTGGAACGCCATGCCTTGGTGTGTGAACGCCATACGGGGACGGGGCTTACGTTGCAGCAGATTATGAAACAGGAACTCCCATTGCCTCATCGCGATATGCAGCCTGTTAGCATTGAGGAACAGCTCATCTGTTTTGCTGATAAATTTTTCTCAAAGACCAAGCTCGATAGGGAGAAGACTATAGAGCAGGCACGCCGAAGCCTTGAAAAGTTCGGTGAAGAGGGATTGGTGAAGTTTGATGCTTGGTGTGCACGCTTTTTGTAGCATTCTTCTTAATAATTGTCAATTCTCAATTGTCAATTGCTAATTGTTTTGTATCTTTGTGCCTTAATTGGATAAAAATACTTGGCGAGATTGTATAAATATATGTGTCTGTTGTCGATACTTCTTGTAGTGTCGACGCAGGGGATGCTTGCACAGCGTGCAGTGCAGCATGAGGGGGCATTGTCCGATACAACCATGACGGTAGCGTCGGATTCACTTGCCAATGATACAACCAAGCAACGTACCGACTTGGAGGCTCCTGTTATTTATCAATCTACAGACTCCATGGTTTGGTATAAGAATGGAAATGCCTACCTCTATGGGTCGGGACAGGTAAACTATCAGCGCATAGAGTTGCAGGCAAGTGAAATCACCATTGACTTGGAGACCTCTACTGTTTATGCACAGGGAACAACCGATTCTTTAGGAGTTGTTGAAGGACGTCCAGTGTTTGCTGATGGCGATACACCCTACGAATCGGAAACGATGAGTTATAATTTCAAGTCTCGTAAGGGATTTATCAATAATGTTACCACGCAGCAGGGTGAAGGGTATATGACCAGCAATACCGTAAAGAAGGGGGCAGATAATGAATTCTATATCCGCAAAGGTCGTTATACTACGTGCGAGGATCATGAGCATCCACATTTCTACCTGTCGCTCTCAACAGCCAAGATGCGCCCCAACCAAGATGTGGTATTCGGCCCTGCCCAATTGGTCGTGGCGGATGTGCCTTTACCTTTGGCCATTCCTTTCGGCTTTTTCCCCTTTTCTTCGGAGTATTCATCGGGCTTTATTATGCCTTCGTATGGTGATGAATTAGAGCGTGGCTTCTATCTCAGAGATGGAGGTTACTATTTTGCTTTCAGTGACTATGTTGACTTGAAGTTGACCGGGGAGATTTTTACTAAAGGTTCGTGGGGAGTCGCCGCGGCCTCCACATACCGCAAGCGTTATAAATACTCGGGTAATGTGAATCTCAGTTATTTGGTCACTAAGACAGGTGAGAAGAACATGCCCGACTATTCGGCGTCGAAGAACTTCAAAGTTATCTGGAATCATCGTCAGGATGCTAAGGCAAATCCTAATCAGAACTTCTCTGCTAGTGTCAACTATGCCACTACAAACTATGAGCGAAGCAATTTGACCAGCATGTATAACCCTGCGCTTAATTCTCAGAGTATACGAACATCAAGTGTGAGTTATTCGCGCAGTTTCCCTGACCAGAAACTGAACCTCTCCAGCTCGTTCAACATCTCGCAGAATATGCGCGACTCCACCTTGTCGCTCACTCTGCCTTCACTGAACATCTCGGTGAGCCGTATCTATCCTTTCAAGAAGAAAAAGGCGATGGGCGAAGAGAAATGGTATGAAAAGATATCATTCACTTATACCGGTGCCATCAGTAATAGTATCACGGCCAAGGAAGGTGAGATTTTCCAAAAGAATATTCTTTCCGACTGGCGCAATGGTGTGAAGCATTCTATCCCCGTAAGCGCAACCTTTACGGCATTTAAGTATATCAATGTGACGCCATCGTTCAACTATACCGAACGCTGGTATAGCTACAAGGTTGACCGTTCGTGGGACGAAGAACGTATGCGTGAACGACAAGATACGGTATATGGTTTCAATCGTGTCTATAATTATAATCTGGCTGTCAGTGCCAATACCAAACTCTATGGATTCTATAAACCTATTAGAGCAATTTTCGGTGACAAGGTGCAGATGATACGTCATGTCTTCACTCCTTCAGTGAGTTATAGCCTTACTCCTGATTTTGGAGATTCAAAATATGGGTACTACAAGTCGTATACCTATACCGATTCGCAAGGTGAAGTGCGCACCGTAGACTATTCTCCTTATGCCGGTTCGTTGTATGGTGTCCCTGGTAAAGGCCGCTCGGGAAGCATCAATATGGATGTGTCGAACAATGTGGAGATGAAAGTCAAGACCGATCGTGACACGACAGGCGTGCGTAAGATTAGCATTATAGATGAGCTAGGTGGTAGCATCTCCTATAATATGGCAGCAAAGACAAAGCCATGGAGTAACCTCTCTACACGAGTTCGTCTGAAACTGACGAAGAATTATACCTTTAGTCTCAATTCTGTGTGGGCGACCTATGCATATGAATTTAATGATGCAGGGCGTGTTGTTGTTGGTGATCGCACTGAGTGGTCGTATGGCCGTTTTGGTCGTTTCCAGGGAATGAGCCAGAACTTCTCCTATACCTTTAATAATGGTACTTGGAAGAAGTGGCAGGAGAAGATTGATAAACTTTTCAATCCTGGCGACGGAGACGAAGGGGAGGGAGAACAAGAGGATAGCCATGATGCTTCCAATAAGAATGCGTCAGGCCGGGGAGAGCGCGGTAGCGGTGATGAATTAGTTCTTGATGAAGATGGTTATATGCCTTTCAATATTCCTTGGTCCTTCTCTGTGTCGTATGGCGTGAGCATGCGTGAGAACACTTCTGCAAAGATTAATGAGCGGACGATGCGTTATCCTTACAAGTTGACGCAGAATATGAACTTCTCGGGTAATATCAAGATTTCGAATAAGTGGAATATGAATTTCTCGTCGGGATGGGATTTTGATGATAAGCAGTTGACGACCACAACAATGAATATCTCGCGTGACTTGCACTGTTTCAATATGTCGTGTGGCGTGGTGCTTTCTCCCTATACGTCATACAACTTCTCTATTCGCGCCAATTCGGCTATGTTAGCCGATGCGCTCAAGTATGATCAGCGTAGCAGTTCGGGTGGTAATGTGGATTGGTACTGATTGAATTTAAAATTGAAAATTAAGAATTGAAGTTTGCCTTATTGGAATCAGGCATTCAGATGGTTAATGCTCAATTTTCAAATATGGATTACCAGTCAATTCCTGTTTCTCCATGCATTTTTAGGTATTCATTGGCGCGACTGAAATGCTTGTTGCCAAAGAAGCCGTTATAGGCCGATAGGGGAGATGGGTGTGCTGATGTCAATACTAAATGTTTGTTCCGGTCAATGAAGGCGCCCTTTTTTTGGGCATAGGCTCCCCACAGGATAAATACGATATGCTCACGTTCTTCGGCAAGGATGCGTATGGCAGCATCGGTGAACGTTTCCCAGCCACGGCGTTGGTGCGAACCGGCTTGGTGGGCCTGTACGGTAAGCGTGGCGTTGAGGAGCAAGACGCCTTGATTAGCCCAGCGGGTGAGGTCTCCATTGGGTGGAATCGGTGTGCCAAGGTCGCTCTGTATCTCTTTGAAGATGTTTTGTAATGAAGGCGGATTAGGTACACCCTCGTTTACGGAAAAGCAGAGTCCGTGAGCCTGCCCGGGACCATGATAGGGGTCTTGGCCTATGATGACCACTTTCACCTTGTCGAACGGACAATGGTCAAATGCGTTGAAGATAAGTTTGGCTGGAGGATAAATCGTCGTACGCATATATTCAGAGCGTACAAACTCTGTGAGTTTGATAAAGTAGTCTTTCTCAAACTCTGCAGCCAGCCGCTGCTTCCAACTGGTTTCTATGCGGACATCCATTTCTGTTAAATCAATGGGATGTTAGCCTCCTTGCATTCAGCCTTCATCTCTTCGGACCAGATGCTGGCTTGGATCTCTCCGATATGTGCCTTCTTGAGGAAGAGCATGCATAAGCGTGATTGGCCGATACCACCACCAATGCAGAGGGGTAATGTGTCGTTCAATATGCGTTGGTGGAAGTAGAGGCTTGCGCGGTCTTCCTTACCAGTGAGGCGTAACTGCTCTTGCATAACTTCCTTGTTGACGCGGATACCCATGGATGACAATTCGAAAGAACGCCCCAATAATTCGTTCCATACGATGATGTCGCCATTTAAGCCCTTGTATCCGTCGCTGTTAGGTGTAGACCAGTCATCATAGTCCGGAGCACGATTGTCGTGTGGCTCTCCATGGCTCAGCTTGCCGCCAATTCCGATGATGAATACCGCGCCATATTTCTTGGCAATGGCATGTTCACGTTCCTTTGGTGTGAGGTCAGGATACATCTGCATCAGTTCCTCGGCATGAATGAAGTGTATTTCTTCAGCCAGCGAAGGCTTCAGCTCAGGGTACATCTCATACACCATATATTCGGTGCGCAGCATGGCAGCATAGATACGCTCTACAATTTTCTTTAGGAATTCTACATTGCGGTTCTCCTCACCGATGACGCGTTCCCAGTCCCATTGGTCCACATAGAGTGAGTGTAGGTTGCCCAATTCCTCATCAGCGCGTATGGCGTTCATGTCGGTGTATATGCCGTAGCCTTGGGGAATGTTATATTCGGCCAGTGTGAGGCGTTTCCATTTGGCCAATGAGTGAACCACTTCGGCGCGAGCGTCTTCCAGATCTTTGATGGGGAAAGTCACGGCACGTTCCACACCATTGAGGTCATCATTGATACCTAATCCCTGCAATACAAATAAGGGCGCAGTGACACGGCGCAGACGCAACTCTGTAGATAGGTTCTGCTGAAAGAATTCCTTTATCTGTTTGATGGCCAGTTCTGTCTGTTTTAAATCCAGAATAGGACTATAACCTTCAGGCTTTATTAAATAACTCATCTTTTGCTGTTATTTTGTAAATATAATGGACAAAGATAGTAATAAATTGTCAATTCTCAATTGTCAGTTCTTAAAATAATTCGTATCTTTGCGGTCGATTGGTTCCGTAGCTTAGCTGAATAGAGCGTCAGATTCCGGTTCTGAAGGTCGTGGGTTTGAATCCCACCGGGATCACTAGAGTCGTTAATCTTGTATCCTAGAGGATTAACGATTTTTTTTATTCTTCTATCTCATTCCTACTGCTGAAAAATTTGATATTTCGCCTGCCTTGCATTAATTTTGTCAGTTGATTGAAAAGAACAAAGTCATGAAGAGATATATCTTGTTTATAGTATGCTGTCTACTGATGGGGTTTACTGCTATGGCACAAGCAATTCCTGATTGGTATCCGAATGTGGATGAGGCATCGGCAACATTCGAGAATAATGAAGGTGAGGAAGAGGTGATTGAGGTGGGAGGCGTTTATGATGCTCCGCTTACGGTGACCTTTTCGGCTCATCCGGTGGATACTGCAGGATACGAAGTGTTATATGGATGGACAATAGAACAGATTAAGGAGGGTGTGACCAGCCATTTGGCCCTCCGTAATGAGGAGACAACGGTATATACCTTTACGGAAGGGGGGACGGATGTAACGTATCGTATAACGTTGGATATCACCTATAGGCATCGTGAAACGGGTATTGAGGGCGAGGGGACAGCCGAACCTATCACCTTCTCGCTACGCGGCTCGTCGGTGCATCTGTATAATGCCTTCTCACCCAATGGGGATGGTACGAACGATGTGTTTCGTGTCAAGACGCAGTCGTTGCTGTCGTTTCGCATGAAGATATTCAACCGTTGGGGACAGGAGATCGTCTCGGGCGATCAGAATACATTAACTACTGAATATGAGGATGGTTTCACCTATTACGTATGTTGGGATGGAACTTATCATGGGCGCATGGTAGAGGATGGAGTATACTTCATCCTTGTGGAAGCCGAAGGTTCTGATGGTATCAAGTATGTGCGTCGTGGCGATATCAATATATTGACAAGTTCAAAGAAGGAGGAGAAGCAATGAGTCAGATGGATAAGGGCAGGATAGAGGTCTATGGCGCTCGTGAGCACAATTTGAAGAATATCGATGCTACTATACCACATGGATCGCTCACGGTGATAACAGGATTGAGCGGTAGCGGTAAGTCATCGCTGGCTTTTGATACACTCTTTGCCGAGGGACAGCGTCGCTATATAGAGACCTTCTCTGCCTATGCCCGCAACTTTCTGGGTGGCATGCAGCGTCCCGATGTGGATAAGGTAACGGGATTATCCCCCGTCATCTCTATCGAGCAGAAGACGACAAACAAGAATCCGCGTTCTACGGTGGGAACCATTACCGAGGTGTATGACTACCTGCGCTTGCTTTTTGCCCGTGCAGGCGAAGCCTACTCCTACGAGTCGGGCGAGAAGATGGTGAAGTATACCGAAGAGCAAATCATAGAACTTATTCTCAACGATTACAAGGGAAAGCCTATATTCATATTGGCCCCTCTGGTCAAGGCGCGTAAAGGACATTACCGCGAACTCTTCGAGCAGGTGCGCCGCAAAGGTTTCCTCTACGTTCGTGTTGATGGCGAGGTGATGGAGGTGACGCATGGCATGCGCCTCGACCGCTACAAGAACCACGACATCGAAGTGGTGGTAGACAAACTGAAGGTTGACGATAAGGACGATCACCGCCTACGCGAGAGCGTGGCCAATGCCATGCAGCAGGGCGAAGGACTCATCATGCTGCTCGACAAGGAGAGCGGCGAGGTGCGCCACTATAGCAAGCGCTTGATGTGTCCCATCACAGGACTAGCCTACAAGGAACCAGCACCGCATAACTTTTCGTTTAATTCTCCTCAAGGCGCTTGCCCCAAGTGTAAGGGTTTGGGCCAGGTGACACAACTAGACATCGATAAACTCATTCCCGATCGTACATTGTCTATCTATAAAGGGGCCATTGTGCCTTTGGGAAATTATAAGAATACACTCATCTTCCGTCAGATAGAAGCATTGCTCTCGCGCTATGAATATACGTTGAAGACTCCTATTGAGGAGATGGAGGAGAATGTCATTGAGGAGATATTCTATGGGTACCCCGAGCGCATCAAGGTGAAGACCACCATTCTCGAGGAGTCCGATATGTTCCTCTCTTACGATGGATTGATCAAATATTTCCTCAGTGATATTGACGTAGAGCCTACTGCTGCTCAGCAGAAGTGGGTGGAGCAGTTCTCTGCCACTACCGTGTGTCCCGAATGTCATGGTGCGCGACTCAACAAGGAGGCTTTGCACTACCGCATCCTGGGCAAGAACATCCATGATCTTGCAACGATGGATATCAGTGATCTCTATGCGTGGACTACCGAGGCCATCGATGTGCTCACGGGTAACCAGCAGAAGATTGCGTTTGAGATACTCAAGGAGATCAATACCCGCTTGAAGTTCCTTCTCGATGTGGGGCTCGACTACCTGTCGCTGGCACGCTCGTCCATGACCCTTTCCGGCGGTGAGAGCCAGCGCATACGCCTCGCTACGCAGATCGGTTCACAGTTGGTCAATGTGCTATACATCCTCGATGAACCGAGCATCGGACTGCACCAGCGCGACAATGAGCGGCTTATCGACTCGCTAAAGTCGCTGCGCGACATGGGCAACACGGTCATCGTGGTGGAGCACGACAAGGATATGATGCTTGCTGCCGACCATATCATCGACCTGGGTCCTCATGCCGGGCGCAAGGGTGGGGAAGTGGTGTTCATGGGTACGCCCGAGGAGATGCTGCGCACGCATACGATGACTTCGCAGTATCTGAATGGCGAACTGAAGATCGAGGTGCCTGCCGAGCGCCGCAAAGGCAATGGTAAGCAGCTTTCGATAAAGGGAGCTCGGGGTAACAACCTCAAGGGGGTAGATGTCGATTTCCCGCTGGGTACACTCATCTGCGTCACCGGTGTCAGCGGTTCGGGCAAGTCATCGCTCATCAATGATACCTTGCAGCCTATACTCTCGAAACATTTCTACCGCTCGTTGCGCGAGCCGCTTGCCTACGACAGCATCGAGGGACTGGAGCATATCGATAAGGTGGTGACTGTAGATCAGTCGCCCCTGGGCCGTACACCACGCTCTAACCCCGCGACCTATACGGGCGTGTTCAGCGATATACGCAACCTCTTCGTGTCGTTGCCCGAGGCCAAGATACGTGGTTACAAGCCTGGCCGATTCTCGTTCAATGTGAGCGGTGGACGTTGTGAAGCATGCTTGGGCAATGGATATAAGAATGTGGAGATGAACTTCTTGCCTAATGTACTCGTACCTTGCGAGGTGTGTCGCGGCAAGCGATATAATCATGAAACATTGGAGGTACGCTTCAAGGGTAAGAGCATTGCTGATGTGCTCGATATGACTATCAACCGTGCAGTGGAGTTCTTCGAGAATGTGCCTGTGATTCTTAACAAGATTAAGGTATTACAGGAGGTGGGCCTTGGCTATATCAAGTTGGGACAGCCCTCGACCACACTGTCGGGCGGTGAGAGCCAGCGTGTGAAACTCGCTACGGAGCTTTCGAAACGCGATACGGGTAATACGTTGTATATCCTTGACGAGCCTACTACGGGGCTTCACTTTGAGGATATCCGTGTGCTGATGAATGTTCTGCAACGCCTTGTGGACAAGGGTAATACGGTCATCGTTATTGAACACAACCTCGATGTCATTAAGATGGCAGATCACATTATAGATATGGGGCCTGAGGGCGGTCGTGGCGGTGGTCGTCTGCTTATGGCAGGTACACCCGAAGAGCTTGTTAAGTGTGACGAGAGTTACACGGCACGTTTTTTGAGATCCGAACTGGGCTTGTAGAGCCTTCTCTTAATTTCTGGTATCGGGTTGGTGCAATTTTAGTGAAAATACATTATCTTTGCACCGTTTTTGTATTTTTATGGCAACACTACGATTCGAAGTTATAGGCGAGGCTTTCAAGAAACGCCCGTTGGAGGTAGAGACTCCCAATGTACGCCCTTCAGACTATTTTGCAATCAACGTATTTAACAAAGAGAAGATGGCGCGCTATCTAGCGCCCGAGGTGTACAACAAGATGGTCGATGTGATTGATCATGGTGCACCCATGGAGCGCGGCATTGCCAACCAAGTGGCCGAGGGTATGAAGCGCTGGGCTATGGAGTTGGGCGCTACACACTATACGCACTGGTTCCATCCGCTCACCGACACCACAGCCGAGAAGCACGATGCTTTCGTAGAGCACGATGGCAAGGGCGGCATGATAGAGGTATTTGACGGCAAACTGCTGGTACAGCAAGAGGGCGACGCTTCATCGTTCCCCAATGGCGGTATACGCGCTACCTTTGAGGCACGCGGCTACTCGGCTTGGGACCCCACATCGCCTGCCTTCGTGATGGACGATACGCTGTGTGTTCCTACCGTGTTCCTTTCTTACACTGGTGAAGCACTCGACTACAAGGCTCCCTTGCTCAAGGCACTGCATGCCGTAGACAAGGCGGCTACGGAGGTGTGTCACTACTTTGATCCCGAGGTGAAGCGCGTGACTTCGTACCTCGGTTGGGAGCAGGAGTACTTCCTTGTCGACGAAGGACTGTTTGCTGCCCGTCCTGACCTGCTCATGTCGGGCCGTACCCTTATGGGACATGGCTCTGCCAAAGACCAGCAGCTCGAAGACCACTACTTCGGTGCTATCCCCGAGCGTGTGGCTGCCTTCATGAAGGAGTTGGAGATTGAATCGTTGAAACTCGGTATCCCTGCCAAGACACGCCACAATGAGGCTGCGCCCAACCAGTTTGAGTTGGCCCCCATCTATGAAGAGACCAATATCGCTTGCGACCACAACATGCTGGTGATGATTCTCATGAAGAAGATTGCCCGCAAGCATGGTTTCCGCTGCTTGCTGCACGAGAAGCCCTTTGCCGGTATCAATGGCTCGGGCAAGCACAACAACTGGAGCCTGGGCTCTGACCGCGGTCACCGTCTCATGTCGCCCGGTAAGACTACTGAGGACAACCTCATGTTTATCACCTTCGTGGTGAACACCTTGGCTGCCGTGTACCGCCACAACGGTCTGTTGAAGGCCTCTATCATGAGTGCCACCAATATCCATCGTTTGGGTGGCCACGAGGCACCTCCCGCCATCATATCTACCTTCCTCGGACAGCAACTCACCGGTTTGTTTGATGCGCTTGAGAACTCATCGAGCGAAGAACTGTTCAAGATTGCCGGCAAGACAGGTAAGAAGATACTTGAGATGCCTCAGATTCCCGAGTTGCTCATCGACAATACCGACCGCAACCGCACCTCGCCCTTTGCCTTCACCGGTAACCGCTTTGAGTTCCGCGCTGTAGGCTCTGAGGCCAACTGTGCCTGTGCCATGATTGCCCTCAACGGTGCTGTGGCCGAGCAGTTGGTAGAGTTCAAGAAGAATGTGGATACCCTCATCGAGAGTGGTATGGACAAGCGCGAGGCTCTCATCAAGGAGATACAGAAGCTCATCACCTACTGCAAGCCCATCCGCTTCGACGGTAACGGCTATAGCGACGAGTGGAAGGCCGAGGCTGCACGCCGTGGACTCGACTGCGAGACATCGGCTCCCGAGATCTTCAAGGCCTATGCCAATGATACCAGCGTGGCGATGTTTGAGAGCTTGAGCATCATGAACCGTGCCGAGCTGGAGGCCCGTAACGAGATTAAGTGGGAGATCTACACCAAGAAGATACAGATTGAGGCCCGCATCTTTGGCGATATGGCTCTCAACCACATCATCCCCGTGGCTACCAAGTATCAGAGCCAGTTGGTCGACAATGTATATAAGATGAAGGAGATACTCGGTGCTGAAGGCGAGGCGCTCTCAGCTTCGAACATCAACCTCATACGCCGCATTGCAGGTCTCGTGCACAAGATTGAGAGTGGCGTGGCCGAGATGATTGCTTGCCGCAAGGTGGCCAACCGCCTCGAAGGTGGCCTCTACGATAAGGCCGTGGCCTATCACGATACCGTGGCTCCCAAGCTCGAGGAGCTGCGCTCATACATTGACGACCTCGAAGAGGTGGTTGATGACAGCCTGTGGCCATTGCCCAAGTATCGTGAGCTGCTATTTATACGATAAGGATATTGGCTTTTACAAATAAAAAGTGTAATTTTGCATCATAGAAAGCAGTTGGACGGTCTGTCGCTTGCTCCACGTGGAGTATGAGGAAAGTCCGGGCAACAGAGAGCATCCCGCTTGTTAATGTGCAAGGTGTCGGCGACGGCAGGGGAAACGCAGAAGAAAATAACCGCCTCACTCCGGTGGGGTAAGGGTGAGAAGGTGGGGTAAGAGCCCACCAGGCGGGTGGTGACACCCTGTGCTGTGCGTCCCGGGAGTTGCAAGGTCATGTATACCGGTGTTTGAGGGTTGCTCGCCCGAGCCGGAGGGTAGACCGCTATAGTCTGTCGGTAACGTCAGACACAGATAAATGACAGACGCTGTAGGGATTTTCCCTATAGTACAGAACCCGGCTTACAGGCCAACTGTTTTCTTTTTTTATTTCACTTAGACTCTCACACCATGAAAGAGAAGTTCAAGCAACTGGTACAGTTCTTCACCCACTCGCTATGGCGAGTGACTCAGGGCGATGTCAGCCGTAGCCGATACACAGGCTACAACCTGCTCAAGATTATCATTCAAACCATCAAGTGCTTCATCAAGGACCGTGTATGGATACGGGCTGCAGCGCTCTCCTATACTACATTGTTCTCGATAATCCCTATACTGGCTCTGCTGTTTGCCGTGGCCAAAGGTTTTGGCTTCTCTAACCTTATGGAACGTCTGCTGCGTGGAAGTACGGTAGAGACAAATACCGTGGATATGGTGATGACCTTCATTGACAACTATCTGGAGTATGCCAAGAGCGGTGTGTTCATCGGTATTGGTATAGTCATGTTGCTGTGGGCTATCATCAATCTGGCCGATAGTGTAGAGAGTAACATGAATGCCATTTGGGATGTCAAGAAGCCCCGTTCCTATTTCCGCAAACTGACCGACTATCTGGCGCTGTTCATAGTATTCCCCATTATCATTATCCTATATGCTGCGGTCAGCATCTTCATGACCACGATGTACCAGCGCCTGGCCGAATACTACCTTATCAGCAGTTTCGTGCATGTATGCATCAAGCTTGCCCCCTATGTGTTGTCGGGATTTATCATGACTGGACTGTTTATCTTCATCCCCAATACGAGGGTACGCTTCCGCAATGCTTTGATTCCCGGTCTCATCACTGGTGTGCTCTTCCAAGGTTTCCTCTACTTCTACATCTATATACAGATGTTCTTGTCGAGTTATAATGCCATCTATGGTTCATTTGCCATCATCCCCATGTTTATGCTGTGGGCTGACATCTCATGGAGCATCATTCTCTTTGGTGTAGAGATGAGTTATGTGAGCCAGAATATCGAGCAGTACAACTTCGGACAAGAGGTCGACAATGTGAGCCGTCGCTACCACGACTTCCTGTGCGTAGTGGTGATGTCGCTCATCTGTAAACGTTTCGAGCAGGGCGAACAGCCCTATACGGCCAACGAACTGTCAGATGTGGGCGAGATTCCCATCCGACTGACCCATCGCTTGCTTGAGGAGTTGGAGCAGGTAGGCCTCATCTATGGCTTTAGTGCCGATGCCAAGTCTGACACTGAGCACTACCTCCCGGCAGTCGATATTGGCCAACTTTCCATGGGACGCCTACTCTCGACCATCGAACGCTATGGTTGTGAAGACTTCAAGATAGACCACACCAAGGAGTTCAACAACCAATGGGAGGCTTTCATTGGACATCAGAAAGAGGCATATTCGAAGAGCGGCACCCTGTTGCTCAAAGATTTATAAAAGCAAAAGCGTGAGCCTCCTCACGCTTTTCTTATCCCAATACCCTGAAGCGGGCAAACTTGAGCAGCAGTTGTTTCTCACCGGCATTCTTGAATCGGATATGTGCCTTGGTATTCTCACCGGTGCCCTCCACCTTGAGTACTTCACCTACTCCGAAACGTTCGTGTTCGATAAACTGCCCGGGAGAGAGTTGTGCCACACGGCTGGCTCCCTGCACAGCAGTGGGCGATACTAGCCGTCGGGGCGTGGTGCTGCTTGGTGTGCTTGCTGTAGATGGGGGGATGATAGTCCTCTTCACCGTGGGGGGGCTTTGAATGCGCGTCGTGCGCTGGGTTGCCTGCGGCTCTTGGGCACTGCGGGCAGGCTGATAGCTTCGAGTGCTCTGAGCCCCCTGGAAGCCTTGGCTATTGCGACTGCTTTGATTGCCCCAAAGGTCCTGACCGCCCCATGCAGGTGCACTGCTCTCGGGCAACTCCACATATCCTCTATCTATATCTTTCAAGAAGCGGCTGGGCATACCATACTCCACCTTGCCGTAGCGGAAACGGCTCTTGGCATAGGAGAGATAGCAGCGTTGTTCAGCGCGGGTAATGGCTACATAAAGCAAGCGGCGCTCCTCCTCCATCTGTCGGGCACTGTCGTAGGCCATCATGGAGGGGAACAACTGCTCCTCCATACCCACAACGAAGACCGTATCAAACTCCAGCCCCTTGGCTGCATGTACGGTCATGAGCGTCACCTTGGCGGTATCGTCCTCCTCACTATCCTGATCGGTGAGCAGGGCCACATCGCTGAGGAAGTCGGGCAGCCACACTGCCTCATCGCCCTCCTCCTGGCGCGACTTCAGGAAGTCGTGCATACCGTCCATTAATTCCTGCACATTCTCCTGGCGGCTGATACCCTCTACCGTGCGGTCTTGCATGAGGTCGGCCATGATGCCAGCCTCCTGCACAATCATGCGTCCCATCTCGTAGGCATCACACTTTGCCGACTGCTCTATGAAGCGGCTGATGAGCGAGTGGAACGAGGTCAGTTTTGCCAAGGTCCCCTTGTTCACCGAGAGGTTATAGGCCACAGGGTCATCGATGACGCTCCATAGGCTCACCCCATTGTCCGAGGCCGCCGCCAGAATCTTTCCCACGGTAGTGTCGCCAATGCCGCGTGCGGGGTAGTTGATGACGCGCTTGAAGGCCTCCTCATCGTGCGGGTTCACTGCCAAGCGGAAATAGGCTATCACATCCTTAACCTCCTTGCGCTGGTAGAACGACAGGCCGCCATAGATGCGGTAGGGCATGCCATTCTTGCGCAACGCCTCCTCGAAGATACGCGACTGCGCATTGGTGCGGTACAGGATGGCAAAGTGGTTGTAGTCGAGTGCCTCGCGACGCTTCAGCGTTGCTATGCGGCGAGCCACAAGTTCGCCCTCTTCCACATCGGAGTAGGCCTCGATGACTTGTAGTGGCGCACCCACGTCTTGGCGTGAGAACACCTCCTTGCGTATCTGGTCACGATTCTTCTCGATAAGGCTGTTGGCCGCTCCCACAATCATCTGCGTAGAGCGGTAGTTCTCCTCCAGTTTGAAGATACGTGCACCGGTATATTGTCGGGTAAACCCGAGTATGTTGTCAATGTTGGCCCCGCGGAACGAGTAGATGCTCTGTGCATCGTCGCCCACCACACATATGCGCTGATGCTCTTTGGTCAGCTGCCACACGATGCTGTGCTGCGCATAGTTGGTGTCCTGGTACTCATCGACGAGCACATAGGCAAACTGCGATGCATAGCGTGCCAATATCTCGGGATGGTTCTGAAACAGCAGATAGGTATAGAGCAATATGTCATCGAAGTCCATTGCTCCCGCTTGTCGGCAACGCTCCTGATAGCGCAGATACACCTCACGTGTCTCGGGCACCTTGGCCTGACGGTCATCGGCCACAGCGATGGCGTCGGCGGCATACATCTGTGCTGTCATCAGTCGGTTCTTGGCATTCGATATGCGGCATTGGATCACGTTGGGCTTGTACACCTTATCGTCAAGTTGCATCTCCTTGACGATGGTCTTGATGAGGCTACGCGAGTCGGTCTGGTCATAGATGGTGAAGTTGGGCGCAAAGCTTATATACTCGGCTTCTGAACGCAGTATACGCAAGAACATGCTGTGAAACGTGCCCATCCACAGATAGCGTGCGCGATGATCGCCCACCCGATTGCCTATGCGCTCACGCATCTCGCGTGCCGCCTTGTTGGTAAAGGTAAGCGCCAGTATGCGCCATGGCTCCAATCCCAGTTCCATGAGGTGTGCCACCTTATAGGTGAGCACGCGTGTCTTGCCTGAGCCGGCACCTGCTATCACCAGCGAGGGGCCATCGTTGTATGTCACCGCCTCGAATTGGCTTTCGTTGAGTTCGTTGCTTATATCCGTATGCATCATTTGCTTATTAGGTAGGCAAAATTAGTGCAAGGCGAGCGAAAATGCAAGTTTCGACGAGTGAAGATAATAGTAAAGTCTTCTTTTCTATTATTGAGCAATGAAGAAACTCAACAGAGAGTTAAGTTTACTTGCGATTTCCCGAGCCGTCGCCTAATTTCAAGCAGCGAAGCAGATTGAAGGTTGTGCCGTGCCAAAAGTAAATTAAAAGCAAAAATCCGCGATTATTTCCGAGATATGAAAACTTTCCTTAATTTTGCCTATTATTAAGACCGACCTATGGATTTACCAATTCCCTTCGAACAATCGATGCGCCGCTTGTTGGGTGGCGATTATGAAAATTTTCGTCAAGCGTTGCTTAGTGAGCCTACAGTGAGCATCCGTCTTAATCCTTATAAATGGAATAGCCCTCTCGATTATGAGCGTGTGCCGTGGGCTTCCGCCGCCTACTATCTTCCCGAGCGTCCCCCGTTCACCTATGACCCATTGTTCCATGGGGGCTGTTACTATGTGCAGGAGGCCTCGTCGATGTTCGTCGAGCAGGCTGTGCGCCAACATCTGGGTGCTGCCCGCGTCGCTCTCGACCTCTGTGCCGCCCCTGGCGGCAAGAGCACCCTGCTGCGTTCGTTGCTCCCCGACGACTGTGTGTTGGTATCCAATGAGGTTGTCCGTTCGCGTGCCCAAGTGCTGGCCGAGAATATGACCAAGTGGGGTCATTCCCTTAGTGTCGTAACCTCTAACTATCCTGCAGATTTCATGCCGCTGGGTTCACTTTTCGACCTTATCCTTGTCGATGCTCCCTGCAGTGGAGAGGGAATGTTCCGCAAAGATCCCGTGGCCGTGGCCGAGTGGAGTCCTGAGAATGTCGCCATCTGCTGGCAGCGTCAGCGCGATATACTTGCCGACATATGGCCCACGCTACGCCCTGGAGGATTGCTTGTCTATAGCACATGTACTTTCAATACAGAAGAGGATGAAGAAAATGTGCGTTGGATACAGCGCGAGTTGGGGGCCGAACTGTTACCTGTGGCCATTGATCCCTCGTGGAGTATCACCCCGAGTTTCATCACCGATGTGCCGCATGTATATCGTTTCCTCCCTGGACGTACCCGTGGAGAAGGGCTTTTCTTGGCGGTACTTAGGAAAGGAGGCCTGTCTGTCGACGAAGGTGAGTTTACTCCTGTAGCTGCGAAACGTAAGTCGGCATCTGTTAAAAACAAGGGAGGCAAACCGTCTATCCCCCTTCCACCTTGGGGCTCCCATGCAGCGTGGGTTAAAGATGCCCACGAGTATCTGTATAGGGTCGATGGTGAACGCATCGTTGCCTTGCCTGCAGCGATGGAGAGCCTGGTAAACCTCCTTTCCGCTCATCTCAGGGTGCTCAAGGCCGGAATCACCATGGCCACCCTCAAGGGATGCGATGTTATCCCTACCCACGAACTGGCTATGAGCAGTGCTGTTGCGCTTGATGCCTTTACGACCAGTGATCTGTCCTATGCCGAGGCCTTGCGTTATCTCCATGGTGAGGCTGTCGTACTTCCCCCTGATGTGCCGCGCGGCTATGTTGTCGTGACCTATCGCGGTGTTCCCCTTGGCTTTGTCAAGCATCTCGGCAATCGTGCCAACAATCTTTATCCTAACGAGTGGCGTATCCGCAGCGGTCATTTCCCCGAGAAGGAGGTACTGGTAGTTTGATGTACGAACTTTCAACATATTGTTGCTTGTTTTAGAGTTTCGATTAGCGTTTTAATGAGGGTGGCTAGGCATCTTCAACATTAAGCGTTCAACATTGACTTCAGCCCCTACGGACGTCGACCTTCGGTTCATCGATTGACAATGCGGAGTTATTACATTTGTTTTAGGTTTACCGACTTACTGCAAATAACTTTTTGCAAGACACTTGTAGCCAGTGTAATAATTCGTTTTGCAGGTGCATCGTTTTCGCGCCACACCGCCAGCGGTGGCGGAACTTACGGCCACGCGCGAGCACCACAAGTTTGGGTAGCGATTACAGATTACGATTACAGTTACTTTGCTCTGTCTGTCACGGCCCCTACGGGTTTCGGGGTGTGCTATACTTCGGGGTGAGAAGTGTTGTATATGTGAAAACTTATCTACACCTTTGTACGAGTTTGTGTGTTTGATAACTACAGAAAATAGTTTAGTGTTGAGGAGGCCCTGTTTCTTTTTCTTCCCATCTCTCTATTTTGCAACATTGCCTTTTTTGAGAATCTCCATAATAAAAATGTTGATAAACTATCCATAAACTGTACATGAACTGTACAAAAAAAACTTGCAACTACTATAAAACTCAGTATGTTACGCGAACAAAACTGTACAAGATTTGGAGTAACTATATATTTCCGCACTTTTCGCCAAGCAACTTTGGGCGCATGGTGGTAGTAGCACGTCTGTAGGTGCTGTGTTCTATCTCGCTAATTCCGATATACTTCTTTATCTTACAGTACAAAGTACTGAGTCGTTGCTCTCCCTGCAGGGATAGCATACTATCTCTGCAAGGAGAGCGTTCTATCCCTGCAGGGGTAGCATACTATCTCTGCAAGGAGAGCGTTCTATCCCTGCAGGGGTAGTGTACTATCCTTGCAGGGGCAGGGCAGACGCATCAGAAATCCCACAAATTTTCGCCTCTGAAAATATTGCTTATATATCTGATATTCATGTTATTATATTTGCTTATGTCATAGATTTTTAGTAACTTTACACCAATAAAGTTTTACAAATTTTGACATA
>JAZONI010000171.1:0-9600 GCA_045654445.1 Bacteroidaceae bacterium
CCGAATACCTCCGTCTGAAATCCTTCTGCCTATTACATACACCCACCAACGAGTTTGTATGTGCCGATAATCTTGCTCAGCGTGTAGCCGAACTCTTCCGTTTGACGCAACCCTTCCTCCATTATGTCAATCGTGCGATTGCCTATGTGAAGGAGGAGGAGTAGCCAATAATAGAGCCGTACCTCGATGGATACGGCCTTTTTTATAGAATTCGCCTACGCGAATTACCATTTTTCAGGTTACAAAAGTTCATAAATCGGTTGGCGTTGGCGACGCAGCGAAGCTGCAACGTTGGCGCTAACGTTAACCACCATCCGGCTAATTTTCAATTTTCAACTCTCAATTCTCAATTCTCAATTTTCAATCGATAAACTCCCTTCGCCACGCCGCATGGCACCAGCTTCCCCACATTTCGCATCTGCGCAATGCGGCGTCGTGCTGTGCTCTCGCTACAATGGCATAGGCTGGCATAGTTGCGTGCACTGATGTACTGGTGTGTGGCAAAGTACTCGGCCAGTGCCTCCTCGGTGCGTGAGGCGCTCAGCTCGTGCCCGACAATGCCGTTGCATTCGAAGGTGAGGTCTTTCAGCTTCTGATTCAGCTTCTTCGAAGGCGTGAAGGTGATGCCCTTGGCCTCGATATCCTTGCTCGTGACGCTCTTTGCCGTGCTCTTTCCCTTCTTGGTGCCCACTTCGAGACGTAGCGTGCCGAGATTGCCGAGCGATACGCGGCGCCCATTCTCCAGGGCACGGATAATCTCATATTCCATCGCTCCCCATACGGCAAGCACGTCGGCCGGTGTGGCACTGTTGGCATAGCCAATGCTTTCGGCTATATCCTTCAGCTCGGTCTTTTGGCTGCCCATGACGTCTACGCGTATACCCTGTACGCTCGCTTTCGTGCTTCCATTGCGCAGGTAGGTGCGGTGTGCGGTGCATCGGATGCCTCCCTCTTTCTTTTTCTTTGCCATAGTGCTGTGTTTTTTACTTTTCTGTAAGCCTCTTATTATAAACGGGTTATGATTTTATTATACGTCACTGCGGTGACTCCAAACTACCACTGCGGTGAGAGAAAAACGTCACTGCGGTGACGGTGACACGCCACTGCGATGGCGTGAGATTTTCTCTTTACCCGACAAAGGTAATCAAACATTCTGATTTACAAAATGGTAGTGCCCAAAAATATCGAGTTTTCACCCTCCCGAAGGCCTTGACTTAGGCTTTTTCGTGTTGTAATTTTGCAACAGAAATAAACCTCATGAAAGATGTTTTTTACCTCACGCAGATTTATCCTTAAATTCTCACGCAGATCTCACGAATCTCACAGGGGACACGTCGCTTACGCCCGTGTTTGTAGACTTCGTCGAGTGATTGCATTCCGGAGGCACACGCGAGTGAAACGATGCGTGCTTTTGTGAGATTCGTGAGATCTGCGTGAAACAAAAAAATATGCAACAAACCTTATATGAATTATTTCGACTATGAGAAAACTACTTGTAAAAGTAAGCGCCTGGTTGCGAAGCATAGTAACAGCCATGGCAAAGCGTGAGAAAAAAGTGCTAAATGAAAAGGCCGCCACAAAACCATCGGCTGTTCAGTCCGACCAAACGCCGTATGGTCCGCAAGCATCACCTGCCGCTCACGACAACCTGATGATGCGCATGGAGACCTTTGTAGACGACCACTACAAGGTGCGCCTCAATCGCCTCTCGCAACGCTACGAACTTTGCGAACGAGGCACTGATTGCTGGGTAGGCCTCGACGATGAGGTCATTTACCGCCTTATGATGGAGATGAACCGCGAGGGCATCGCCATCACCAAGCCCTACCTGGTGTGTGCCGTGGTGCAGGGTGGGGCGCTGGTGAAGCGCTATCACCCCGTGTGTGACTACTTGGAGCACTTGCCCCAGTGGGATGGTGTGGGCCACATCGAGGCTCTCTTCCGTCGCGTCACCGATGATGAGCGGTTGCTCTTGTGGCTGCGCAAGTGGTTCATTGCTATGGTGGCACAGGTGATGGGGCGCATGGGTACGTATGGCAACAGCGTCTGCCCCATACTCATCAGCCGCCAGCAGGGGTGGGGCAAGAGCCAGTTTGCCAAGATGCTGGTGCCTCCCCAGTTGCGGATGTTTTTCTCCGACACCTTTAACCTCGCTCAGGAGGATGCCTGTCTGCGTCGCATGACCGCCTACATGCTCATCAATGTGGATGAGGTGGACCGCTTTGCCGGGCGTCGCATGCCCATGTTCAAGAACCTCGTGCAGCTCTCGGCCGTGTCGATGAAGCGTGCCTACCGCTCACAGATGGAGGAGAAGGAGCGCATGGCCTCGTTCATCGCCACCAGCAACCGCCGCTACCTCTTGCACGACGAGACGGGCAGCCGCCGCTTCATCTGTGTGGAACTGTCCCATGCCATCGATGTGGATACGCCTCTCGACTACGAGCAGCTCTATGCCGAGGCCATGGCCGCCCTTGCCTCGGGCGAGCGCTGCTGGTTCGATGAGGAGGAGACCCGCCAGCTCGAAGCCCACAATGCCGCCTACTCCGTCCGCCGTGGCGTATGGGACCTGCTGCATCAGCACTTCGAGGTATGCGCCGTGCCCGAGGAGGCCGATGCTGCCGATGAAAAAAACGCAACCCTATGGTCGGCCGCCGAGGTCTACGACTACCTGCACGAAATCTCGCCCGCAGCCCTTGAAGGCATCGATCGTCACAACTTCGGCTACTACCTCAAGCAGATGGGCGCTCCCGGTGTGCGTGTCGGTAACCGTCGATTGTATGGGGTGGCACTGCGCGGAGCAGCATAAGTCAATTGAACGCTAACGTTGACGCTAACTTCATCCGGCATAGTTAACGTCAGCGTTATCGTTAACGTTGCAGCTCCGCTGTTCCGCCACCGCCAACCGATTTATGAACTTTTGTAACCTTGGGAGAGGCAAACCGCGTACAAGAACTATTACAAAAGGCCGCATCCATCGAGATACGGCCTTTTGCAAATTAATGGTGTGTAAAGGGTTATAGCATCGCAGCCACTTGCTTGTCCAGTGCCTGCTTGATGAAGGCGTTGATGGATACGCCTGCACGACTGGCCAAGAGAGCTATGCGACTATGTGTCTCAGGAGAGATTCTTACGTTCAATGTGCCCGTATAACTCTTATGTGGCTGTATGTTTTCTTCTTCGCAATATGCGAGATAGTCGTTTACCGCGTCGTGGAAGGCTTGCGTCAGCCAGCGGATAAAGAAAATCCGCAGTTGCGTAATTGAAATCATATACGAGAATCCCCCTTCGGAGAATAGACGCAGACGTACTCCGAAGGGGGATTCTCTTGTTTCTCGTTCTATAAAATTCCAATTTCGAGAACTCGATGATATTCCTAATTCTCATGTTTTATGGATTGACTTTCCACAAGGGTTCTTTCCCCCAACCGATGGGGAATCCCATTGCGTGTGGGGAGGGGCTTACGCAATCTTTCCCTGCCGCAGTTCTCTTTGCAAGAAATCGAAGACGTAGACGGGACTTTGGAAGTAGAGGCCAGTGGTAGGGTCTTGCAGTTTCTCGTATGTCTCTGAGTTGTAGAGTATATCCAACGCCTCGGCAAGAGAAATGTTGTACTCGCCAATGAGCATCACGGCAAGGTCGCGCATCATGCATTCGTTCATGTATTGTATCTCTTTCATAAGCGTCTGAGCAGATTGGTGGCACGTTCGGTGCCGAAGTAATATTGAAAGGTGATGCCTTTGATGTATTGTAGGCGTTCGAGGAACACCTCAAGCGTGATGTTCTTCTCCATCAGGTTACGGATTTGTACTCCCACTCGGTCATCGGCAATGGGGCCATATATGATGTCGTAGTCGTGTAGAGGGGTGTCAGTTGTATTGGTGCGATTGGCAAAGACAAACTCGGCCCACTCCAAACTGTATTCGGTGAATAGTTTTACCTTCAAAGAACCGTAGTTCAAGACCGTTTCATCAAACTCAAAGGTGCTGATTATAGGCGTTCCATCATACTGCTTGGCTTTAAATATGGCCATCTCTTCGGCTTGCTTTTCATCTGCAGAAAGGTAAAAACCTTGGCCAAAATCTTTGCCACGCATAGACTTGGTAAGGTCTATCTCGCGTATGTCTACATTGGAGCCATGGTAGAGTTTCATGCTATTGCCCCTCCATGGCGACGGCAATAAGCGGCCATATCACTGACCATAGACTCGAAACCCTGCGTGTGGGCAATGTTGTACTGATCAATGAGAAAATTAACGGCTTTGAAGCGTGAAAGGTATCGATAGGCCTGCACAGAGGTGAGCTTGTACTGGCGTGCAAACTCATTGATGAATACAATCAAGTATTCGGCCTTGTCTTTGGCTAAAGTTTCCATATCTCATTAATTGTATGCACAAAGGTACAACAATAATTTTAACGGGCAAGTTTGAGGATGCTTATTTTTCTGTATGTCCCTTACGTCGGGTGTCCCCATCTAGAGTGATTGAATCTTGGAATTTTCATAATCCCATAAAAGCAATCTTATTTAGTCACCAAATGTAACGAGCCTTTTGGGCTTCTTTAGGAAAAAGTCTTTTGAAGGGTGATTTTGCACTTTGAGTGTGTCTTTTTCTCCTTTTTTTGCGCTTGGTAAATGCAAAAATCTATATCTTTGCGCATACATACTATATATAAGGAATACAATTATGAAAAAGACGATTCGATTGGCTGCTCTTGCAGCAGTGGTGATGTGCGGTGTTACATCGTGTGTGAACGTTGCTCCCAACGCCGGTGAAGAGGCGGTGCTGATACACAAACCCTATATCTTTGGTCATGGCGGAGTGGATGAGAAACCCGTAGAGACGGGCCGTACCTATACGTGGATCTCTACAAGCTTCGTAAAGGTGTCGATGCTCCCACAGAAGTTTGACGAGAATCTTGACGATGCAACCTCGAACGACAATACGTTGCTTGACTTCAATACCCAGATACAACTGCAGGTGAAAGATAATAAGTCGCCCATCTTGATCAAGAACTATGGCCCCAACTGGTATGTCAACGTTATTCAGGAGGTGTATCGCAATACCGTGCGTAACTATATCTCTCGATTTGGCCCCTTCGACTTGATGAGTAACCGCGAGGTGTTGGACTCTATTAACTTTGCAGTGAAGAAGGATATGGAGAACTATATAGCCGAACTCTCCGACAAGAGTGGTGAGCTCCCCGTTACCGTAGTAAACGTAGTGGTGGGCCGTGCCATCCCTAATGCGAAGCAGAAGGAGGAGATGGACAATACCGCAGCTGCTACCCAGGCCAAGCGCACCGAGGAGAGCCGCCTCGAAATGCTCAAGGCCAAGGAGGCTGCTGAGCGTCAGCGTGCCATTGCCGACAAGGCGTACCAGAAGGAACTTGGCCTGAATACCGATCAGTTTATCCAACTCAAGGCTTGGGAGATTATCGAGAAGAAGGATGGAGCAAATATTGATGTCCTAGTAGGTGCTAATGGCGCATCGAATATGTGGAACGTAAGGAGATAATTGACATTAAACTTTTGATCCCAAAGCGGCAGAAATTTTCTGCCGCTTTTTAGTGCTATCCTGATTGAAAACTATTTCTTTGTTGAGGTGGTTTGCTGAGTACAGATAATAATTTTAGGATAAAAATAATCAAGTAAGTTTGTATAGTATTCGCCATATCGAAAATTTGCACTAATTTCGCAGTGGTTTTGATAAATATCTTCCCAATATATGTTATAATGTCGCGAATGTTGTCACGACAATATTGTTTGATAGAATAGTGTAGTACATCATGGAATGGTTGGTTGACCTCTTTACAGGTAGCGGCGTTGCCCACTCCGTATTTATCGTTGCTGTAGTCATAGCCATTGGGCTCGGACTTAATCGTGTCAAGTTTGGGAGTGTGTCGTTGGGTGTCACATGGATACTTTTCGTCGGTATTGTAGCGGGGCACTTCGGTTTCTTGCTCGACCAGACTACCTCGCACTTTATTAAGGAATTTGGTCTTATCCTCTTTATCTATTCCATTGGTTTGGAAGTGGGACCAGGTTTCTTCTCTTCGTTCCGCAAGGGTGGGATTACGCTCAATCTGCTGGCGATGAGTATGGTCTTGTTGGCCTGTTGTACAGCTTATGCCATACACCTCATTACGGGCACTAGCCTCATTGATATGGTGGGTGTGCTCAGTGGTGCCGTGACCAATACTCCCGGCATGGGTGCTGCGCAGCAGACCTTCTACGATATGACGGGTGAGGTCAACACCTCAATAGCCCAGGGATATGCCGTCACCTATCCACTTGGCGTAGTAGGCGTTATTCTAAGCATCATTGTGCTGAAGCGTGTCTTTCGTGTCAACTTTGACAATGAACGTCGCATCATGATGGAACGTAACAAAGAGAATGCTGAACAGTTAGAGGCTGTAACCCTTGAGGTGCATAATGACTCGGTGTGTGGCCGTACCATTCGTGAGATACAGGAACTTTTCAGTCGCAAGTGTGTTATCACTCGCGTTCTTCACGAGCGTACTCACGATATTGAGTTGGCTGAGTCTACCACTACGCTTGGAATGGGTGACAAGATATTTATCGTAGCCTCACCATTCGAGATTGAGGCCCTTACCCTACTTATCGGTCCGCGTATCAATATGAATATGGCCGAGTGGGATGCTATTGAAGCCAACAATCTGACCTCTGAGCGTTGCGTCATTACCAATCCTCAGATTAATGGCAAACGCCTAGGAGATCTCAAGTTGCGCCATACCTTCAATGTCACTATTACTCGTATCATTCGTGCAGGTGTCGACCTTATCGCTGACCCTCACCTATTGCTTCAGCTAGGTGACCGCATTGTGGTGGTGGGCAAACGCGAAAGCATTAAGAAGATTGCGGAACTTATGGGGAATTCGGTGAAACGTCTCGACGAGCCCAACCTTACCGCCATCTTCCTCGGTATCGCTTTAGGTGTGGCACTTGGTTCTATACCCATTTTCATTCCCAATGTGCCTGTGCCTGTTAAGTTTGGTCTCGCAGGTGGACCTCTTATCGTAAGTATCCTTATCAGTAAGTTTGGTCCGCAGATGAAACTGGTTACCTATACCACCTCCTCTGCCAATAAGATGATACGACAGATTGGTATAACTCTTTTTCTAGCCTCGGTAGGTATTGGTGCTGGTGATGGCTTTGTAGACACGCTTGTCGATGGTGGCTATTGGTGGGTGCTCTACGGATTCCTCATTACGACGTTGCCCTGTCTCATCATTGGCGTGATAGCCCGTGTGAAGCTTAAACTCAGTTTCTTTACTATTGCTGGCCTCGTTTCAGGAACGATGACCAATCCTCCTGCACTAGCCTATAGCAACGAGGTTTGTGGAAACAACCAAGCTTCGGTGGCTTATTCTACGGTCTATCCACTCACGATGTTCTTGCGTGTCGTCACGGCGCAGATACTCGTGCTTATGGCATTATGATGCTCTCTTAAACTACTTTACTCTTGAATATAGCATATTGCTCAACTCTCTTTTAAAAATGTAATTGTCTTCAAACTTTTCGTCTCTCAGTTGTTATAATACCCAAAGAATCGTTAATCTATGGTATCTTATGGGAATTGAGGAACGACATGTTAAAGGATGGCGGTGCATGACTGGGTATTCTGAAAAGTATTATTCAGGGTACTATATCTACTATCGCTGTCAGATGCGATGTTAATTGGCTCCAGTCTTTCTTCTAGGAATTTTAAGATTGGTAGGCTATTTATATTACTGTATTCAAAAGGAAATAAGATGGAAACCTTGCAGAATGTTGAGGTATCGCACCTCAATAAAACCGCATATCCGGAATCGGTCAACGAAACCAAGTCTGTAATTAATATTCAAGCACTATTGTGGACGCTCATCGCTGTGGTGTTGTATGTCATTTATAGTCAGCAGCCCGACAAGGGGAGTATGCTGTGTGTCGTACAACTTATGCTAGTCGCAATATTTCTCTTATTGGCAGTGATTAAGTTCTTTATGGGTAATCGTAAACTAATCTATACCCCTACAGGGAGTGTCGTTTTACGGAAGGAGCGATACTATAGTCTTGCGCTCGAGAGTGATATCCGACAATGTCTGCGTGAAGCGAATATCGCTCGACTTAATGCCCTGAGGACAGATGATGCAGGGGGAATAATGGTGGAAACGATGCAGTCGGAAGATAAAGTGTTTATGGCTATGCGCATGCAGAAATTCTATCTCGAGGGGTACAGACCCGAGACAGAATGGAAGGTGGTGAGCCTAACAGGGAATTGATATGAGTTATCTGTTGTTAGTGGTTAGCCTAGTGCTCCTTGTGGTAGGAGCCAGTTGGCTTGTCGATGGATCGGCCGCCATAGCTCGTCGTTATGGAATTTCTGAGTATATCATCGGGGCAACCATCGTAGGTATGGGAACTAGTATGCCCGAGTTGGTGGTGAGTGTCATCTCTAGTGTAGAAGGGCTTCCAGAAATTGCCATAGGCAATGTTGTGGGGTCGAATATCTTTAATGTCTATTTGATATTGGGTGTTACTGCATTGATGATGCCAATTAAGTATACGCGTGAGAATATTCGACGCGATATTCCGATTCATATCATTGTTTCTGTTTTTGTGTTGGTGTTGTGTGCATTGGGTATCTATTTCCGTGGAGAGTATGGATTGGGTCGAGGTAGTGGACTTCTCTTATTGGGAGGCTTTGCCTACTATCTATGGTATATCCTAAGGAGTGAGGTGAAGGCTGTTGGAGAACTTACCGATAAGGTTGTAACTGCCGAGTTGGGACGCTATAGGTCGTTGACGGTATGTGTGTTGTCCATCCTCGTGGGTTTGGGCGTACTCATCCTTGGCGGTGATATGTTTGTTGATTCTGCCTCGATTATCGCTCGTGAGTGGGGAGTGTCGGAGGCTGTCATCGGACTTACTATAGTGGCGGGTGGCACTTCGCTGCCCGAATTGATGTCATCGATTGTTGCCGTCACTAGAAGTAAGGCACAGATGGCATTGGGTAATATTGTTGGCTCAAATATCTTCAACCTATTGTTTATTCTTGGCATAAGCTCCTTGGTGCAGCCTCTTTCGATGGGTGAGATTACTTTCGTTGATTGGGGAGTGATGCTACTCTCGTCCATAGTGCTTATGATTGCCTCGGTCACCTTTAAACGTCGACAGCTTGATCGTGTCGACGCCGTTATTTTCATTCTTATATATATACTATATGTGACGTGGCTAGTCATGGGACAAAATGGTGTATAGGTTTCCATATAATGTGAGATGGGGTATTTGTCTGCTCGTGTATCCCCTAAAATAGCAAAAAGCATGTTTTGCAACATGTATATAGCAATTGTGGGAAAGGACTGAATTTAAACGTGGATGTGCGTCTCTTGAAAATCAGCATTTTGCAATTTAATGGTAAAAATTCTTGAAAAAAAGTCCCAAGTTTGTTTGGTCAGTTTGCGGAAAGTATCTACCTTTGCATCCGCAATCGAGAGGGACACCCCTTGAGATGGTTGAAAGAAAGAGTTCTTTGAAAATATTTTCCATACAGACAAGTAGTACAAGAAGCAATTCTGTGATGTCGTCATAGAATTGGGTAATTGA
>JAZONI010000172.1:0-2915 GCA_045654445.1 Bacteroidaceae bacterium
TGAGAGCAGTTACGTCAGCGGGGTTGAAGATTACCACTACGTGCTTCACGTCGGGGCAGTACTTCTTGATGTTGTCACCGAACTCAGCAGCAATCTGGCAGTTGCCCTTGAGCAGGTCCTCACGGGTCATACCCTCCTTACGGGGAGCACCACCTGAAGAGATGATGTACTTAGCACCTGTGAAAGCCTCTTCGGGATCGATGGTCCAAGTGATGTTTGCACCTTCGAAAGCGCAATGAGCCATCTCCTCAGCAACACCGTTCACACCGGGGCCATAGATGTCGTAAAGGCAGATGTTAGGAGTAAGACCCAACATCAAAGCTGTCTGAGCCATGTTAGAACCGATCATACCACCGGCACCTACAATCACGAGTTTCTCGTCTGTCAAAAACTTCATAATCTTTTTCTTTTTATAGAGTTAAACAAATAGATTCAATTTGGTTACAAAGATAGTATAAGCCGAGAGAAAACGCAAATTTATTTACGGTTTTCCGAGGCCCAACCTTTGCCTTATATCGATTATTTCCCATCCACCTATTATAGATAAGAAAGAAAATCGTATCTTTGCAGATAATAGCTATAAGACTATGACAGAAAAGGACATAAAGCATCAACAAGCAAAAGCACTGCGCAAACAGTATTTCAACGAAGAAGCCGAAGAATTGCTGAAAAACTTTTCGGAGGCCCTCAACGAAAAGAATATCATGTTCTGGCTAGAATTTGGCACACTGCTAGGCTATTATCGCGAGAACGACTTCATCAAACACGATGATGACCTCGATTTTGGAGCCTTCCTCAGTGATGCTCAAGCTATACGAGCCGTATTGGAGGCAAATGGTTTCAAGCTGATACGCCGTTACACCTCCACCGATGGCGGAATGGAGGACTGCTACCGATACAAACATACAACACTAGACGTCTTCTATTTCCGCCGCAATGAACGAGGTTTGTGTTGCACCTCCTATTCACGCGGTAAGAAGTCGTGGTTCAGCAGCCTACTCAACCGACGCCCATGTACTGTAAAGCAGATTAGCATACCCAACAACGGATTTGCAACTGTCACATATAAAGGGACCACGGTGCATGTCCCCACTGATTGTATTGCTCATCTTACCATGCATTACGGGCCTACATTCATGATCCCCAATGCTCATTTCGACTATAAGAAAGAGGCCACTAATATCCGTTACTTCAAACCTGAAGAAAACCGCGGCATACTGAAAATCTATGGAAAGAAAGCATAACGGTAACAGTCCCAAGGTAAGCGTCATCATACCGGTACATAATACCGCCACATATCTTACTGCATGCGTAGAGTCCGTCACTGCTCAGACATTGCGCGAGATAGAGATTATCCTCGTAGAGAATGGTTCTACGGACAACTCTCTGGAGGTATGCTACAAGTTGGCACAGGAAGACCCACGCATCAAAGTGCTGCAGATTGACAAGGCCGATCTCTCTACAGCCCGTAATGAGGGGGTAAGAGTCGCCTCTGCAGACTATGTAGGCTTCGTCGACAGCGACGACACCATACTCCCTGACATGTTTGAGGACATGTACCGTCTGGCTGCCGACAATGATTTGGGATTGGTCGATTGCAACTTCTATTGCCGATACGATAACAAGCCCAACAAATATCCCTATTCACAAGACGGGGCTGTATATATACTCACAGCCAAGGAGGCCGTCAGCCTTAACTTACGCGAGAAGATTTCACGCGTAGTATGCACAATGTTATATAAGAAGTGCCTATTCGACACACTACAGTTCCCTGAAGGCATGTACTATGAAGACCGCGCATCTACCTTCCTATTCATGGCAGCAGCCAAGCGCGTAGGCATCATCAACAAAGCATATTACGTCTATTATCAACGCACAGGAAGCATCAACCGCAGCAAGGACTTCCGCAAATACCGCGACTATGCCCTTGCAGACTGCCGCCGTCTACAATTTATCAACGAAAGTGATTTCTATACAACACGACGAGAGCGCGCACGGGTTGCCTACAAATCAGGGAATGCTCTAATACGCACCTTAGGCCACATGGTAGCTTGTGCCAAGACAAAAGAAGAGAAAGCCGAGACTGCTCGTCTCAGTCACAAGGTAACACTAATTCCCTTTGGCACAAATCTAGCGCTCAAGCAATATGCCATATTAGCCTATATCAAGATTTGGAGACGATTGATTTGAAATCTACCACAAATAGGACAGGGTCTAGCCTATAGTATTACATCCAATTTCTTCGTTATCCACTGCTTGAACATCTCCTGTTCCTCTACAGTCGTCTCGCTCAATGAGTTGATACAACCAAATGTCAAGCGCTTATTGGCATCTGCCTCAGCAAGTTTGCGGACCATATAATTATCGGTTCTCTTTGACGAGGGTTTGAGAAAGCAGGTAAGCCCTTTCGGAGAACGCACTTTGAGTTTACCATCACGATGAGCGCTCACGTAGAAGAGCGTAGGTGAACTGAACTGTGAAGGCTCACGGAAACGATAACGAATATTGCTATCAAGCAGGTCGGGATGCTCAGCATAAAATTGCTCATACCATGTGCGGCGCATAGGCACAGGCGCATGGGGGAAGAGGTAGAAGTGATTGGAATGCAATATGTCGGCAGCATTGAGCATAGGGTCTTTGTGCCCAAACACCTTATGTTTCTTTCCTAAATGTTTCCCCCAACGCAGCAAGCGTGCCCATAGCGCAGGGAAGCGTTCGGCATAGATGTAGGTTTTGTCGTCCTCAAACCACATATTCTCTTCCACAGGTGAGGTCAAGAAGACATCGTCGTTGAAATAGAGGAAGCTATCGCTCAGGCCAGGTATACGCCATAGCATAGTGGAAATAGCCAATGAGTTGAAGGTGGGGAGATATTGCTCATATCCACGGAACAGCACCGTATGGTCTATCAGTTC
>JAZONI010000173.1:0-9556 GCA_045654445.1 Bacteroidaceae bacterium
TGTCTCGGTCGAGATGGTTTGTATGGAGTCGATGACGATGATGTCGGGCTGCGTCTCCTTGATGTGGGCGTAAATCTTCTCCAGCGAGGTCTCGCACACGATGAGGCAGTTGGTGTCGGCATGGGCTATGCGGTCGGCACGTAGCTTGAGCTGCCTTGCGCTCTCCTCACCCGACACATACAGTACACGCTGTTCGGGCATACGCAACACGGTTTGCAGTACCAGCGTACTCTTGCCTATACCCGGTTCGCCACCGAGTAGGATGAGTGAGCCGGGTACTAGCCCGCCACCCAGTACGCGGTTGAGTTCCTCATCGCGCATGTCGATGCGTGGGTCATCACCTGTGGCAATCTCTTCGAGTCGCACAGGGCGTGCTTTCTCGAAGGTGAAGCCCGGTGCTGCACGCTTCTCTGTTGCTGCGGGGCGTATCACCTGCTCCTTCATCGAGTTCCATGTGCCGCACGAGGGGCATCGGCCAGCCCACTTGGGCGAGTCGTAGCCACACTCGGTGCATACGTATGCTATTTTGTCTTTTGCCATAAATCTTTTGTATTATATTGCGAAGGTACGTATTTTCTTTGGTAATTTTTGTAGATACTTGGGATAATCTTTCTTTGTTCGGTTGTTTTTCTGTACTTTTGCTTGCATAATATGATTAACACTCAGTATCGATAAACACACATAATTGTATGAAAAAAGGATTTGTAGCCGTATGGCTGTGCTGCGCATTGGCAGCGTGTGGTGGCAAGATGCCCGTGGCCGACTATCAGGTGGTGCCTCTGCCGCAAGAGATTACCCTCAATGAAGGCAAAGAGTTTGTGCTTAACAGCCAAGTGGCTATCGTATGTTCGGGCGATGAGGCTATGCAGCGCAATGCCGAGTTTTTGGCAGAGTATGTAAAGGAGAAGACAGGGCTTGCCTTGGCTATCGTAGAGGAGCCTCAGAAGGGGGCTATCACCTTGGCTGTAGGCGAGGTGGGCGACAATGCTGAGGGCTATCGCCTAGCTGTCAATGCCGAAGGCGTGACAATCACGGGTGCTTCTCCTGCTGGTGTGTTCTATGGTATTCAGACCCTGCGCAAGGCTCTCCCCGTAGCGCAAGGTGGAAGCATCAAATTGCCGTCAGCCGACATCTGTGACTACCCCCGCTTTGGCTATCGTGGAGCACATCTCGACGTGTCACGTCACTTCTTTGCGGTAGATTCTATCAAGAGTTTCATCGACATGCTGGCGTTGCACAATATGAACCGCTTCCACTGGCACTTGACCGACGACCAGGGATGGCGCATCGAGATTAAGAAATATCCTAAACTCTCTACTATTGCAGCGCAGCGTGACGAGACCGTCATCGGACGCAACAGTGGCGAGTACGATGGCGTGCACTATGGCCCCTTCATCTATACACAGGACGAGTGCCGCGAGATTGTGCGCTATGCAGCCGAACGACATATTACTGTCATCCCCGAGATAGACCTACCCGGACACATGCAGGCTGCACTGGCTGCTTACCCCGAGTTTGGCTGTACTGGTGGCCCCTACGAGGTGTGGAAGATGTGGGGTGTGTCGGACAATGTGCTATGTGCCGGTAACGATGCTACCTTACGTTTCATCGAAGATGTGTTGGCAGAGGTGGTAGAGGTGTTCCCCTCAGAGTATATTCACGTAGGTGGTGACGAGTGCCCCAAGACAGTGTGGGAGAAGTGTCCCAAGTGTCAGGCGCGCATCAAGAAGTTAGGTATCAAGGGTGATAGCAAGAACAGCGCCGAGATGTACCTGCAGAGTTTTGTCATCTCGCATGCCGAGAAGTTCCTCAATGGCAAGGGACGTCAGATTATAGGATGGGATGAGATTCTCGAAGGTGGTCTTGCTCCCAATGCTACCGTACACTCATGGCGTGGTATCGGTGGTGGCCTTGAGGCTGCGAAGCATGGACACGACTGCATCATGTCGCCCAATACCTATATGTATTTTGACTACTATCAGACCAAGCACGTAGAGGATGAGCCTTTGGCTATCGGTGGCTATGTGCCTGTAGAGACCGTATACAACTACGAGCCTATGCATCCGTCGCTCACTTCGGAGGAACAGAAGCATATCATTGGTGTACAGGCCAACTTGTGGACTGAGTATGTCACTTCGTACAAACATGTGGAGTATATGGAACTTCCCCGTATGGCAGCACTGTGCGAGGTGCAGTGGTGCAAACCCGAGAACAAGGACTATGAGGACTTCAAGCAACGTTTGCTGTCGTTGGTTGAGATGTACGATGTCAAGGGCTACAACTATGCCAAGCATATCTTCGATGTAGATGGTGCCTTTTCGATCGACACGGTGAAGAATGCCGTGATGGTAACCTTACGTACTATTGATGATGCTCCCATTTACTATACACTGGATGGTAGCGAGCCTACCTCAGCTTCGACCCGTTACAAGGCACCGGTGGCTATCACTGCAAACGGTACATTCAAAGCCAAGGGTATAGACCAGCGTGGCGCTACACGAACCTTTGCTGAAGAGGTGACCTTCAATAAGGCTACTGCCAGACCTGTGACACTGTTACAGCCCTCACATCGTGGATATACCTATGCTGGCGCTTCGGTGTTGACCGATGGCCTCAGGGGTAACCGTAACTACCGCACCGGCCGTTGGCTCGGCTTTGCTGGTAACGACTTTGAGGCTGTGGTAGACCTGCAGCAGATGACTGAAGTGAGCAAGGTGGAACTGAGCACTTGTGTGGAGAAGGGCGACTGGATATTTGATGCACGTGGCTTCATCATCTCAGTATCGGCTGACGGGGTGGACTATACCGAGGTATTCAATGAACAGTATCCTGCCTTGACTGAGGCTAACCCGAATCAGATATATCAACACGTATTGGAGTTTGCAGCTACCGAAGCACGCTACGTAAAGGTAAAGGCGCTCGTTGAACACTGCATGCCCGAGTGGCATGGCGCCAAGGGCTATGGCGCTTTCCTCTTCGTGGATGAGATAGCCATCATGTAACGTGCAGATATGAAGATATGCGGCATCGTATAGGCATAATCATTGGTTTGCTAAGTATGACTCTCCTCGCAGCCTGCTCGGCTCGGGGAGGTCATGCGCATGGTGCACATGAGAGTGATGCCTTGAACATTGCTGCCTATACTTGGCGATACCGTAATCTGGACTCGGCGACCTACTATGCCCGGAGGTCATACGAGGAGGCTTCACATTATGTACATGGCCGTACGGTGGCTTGCAATATGTTGGGCTTTGTGGCTTTTGAACAGATGGACTATGACGGAGCCCTCTATTGGTATGATCAGGTCGACAAGTATTCGGGTTGTGAACTCGAACGTTTTGTGGCCGATGTGGGGCGTATGAATGTGTACCAACGCACTGCCGACAATCTGGCGTTCTATGAGAGCAAGGTGAGGGCTGCCAAGCGTTTGGAACATATCAATGAGGAGGTATACCTGTTTGAACCCATCGAACAGCGTCGCTTGCAGTCGGCAGTGACTGATATGCATATGGTCACCGCTCTGCACCACTATATGATAGGCCAACGGCCCGAAGCCAATGCCGAGATGGGGCTTGTTGTAGAGGATGAGGTGTTGCGTGCCGATACGGCGCAGTGGCTCATGTATCTCTACCTAAAGGGGATAGGGCTTGATGTGGAGGGCGACACACGCGAGCAGCGTATGCTGCGACGCTATACCTATTTGGCCAACTGCTTGCGTACAAGTCGTACCAAGGGATATAGTTACTTTGCCGGATTGGCATCGTCGGGATTGTCGCAACTGTTGGCCGATGCGGAACGCATGGAGTATATCGTCAAGCATCGTCCCAACTCCTTTGCCGAACTGATGTTGGTACATACCGAGCAGGATAACCTCTCATTTGCTTTGGCTACCGATGCTCTACATCTGTTGGATGCCTATGGCGATAGGTATGGGGCTGTCAATGCAATGGTGCAAATAGCCTCCATATATAATAGGATGGGCCAATATGAGGTGGCCCTCGACACGTTGCAACATGTGTATGATAGGATAGGGGAGATGCCTATCCCTGATGCATTGTGTCATCTATACGAAGAGTCTAGCCTGGCCTATGCAGGATTGGGCGACAAGACATCGTCGGACCATTACCGCAATCTTTACCTTGACCTGTTGGAAACGACACGTCAGGACAAAGAGTTGGAGAGCCGATATCTCTCGCTACAGCAACGTAGCAGGATGATGAATATCCTCTTCGTAGCAGTGTTGGTGGGTATCATCCTTTTTGTCGCATTGCTTTTCGTTGTGTCGCGTCGTCGTCGCAAGCAGGGAGGCGGTTATGAACAGCAGTTGCGCGATCATCTGCAGGAGGCAGAGAAGCGCGTCTATCTGCATCAGATGCATATTGCCCGCAACAAAAGGGACAACGTGGTGCGTAAGGCTTCGTTCTCTATGGTGACGGGTATGATGCCCTATATCGACCGCATAGCCCATGAGGTGGAGCGGCTGCAACAGCCCGAGGTATGGGACGATGAGGAGTTACGTGGACGCAAATTGGCTTACATAACTGAGCTGACCGAAGAGATCAATGGGCTTAATGAACTGTTGGCTCAATGGATCAAAGGTGAACAGGGCATGGTAGGCCTGCATATCGAATCGTTTGCACTGAGCGATGTGTTTGACATGATTGAGCGCAGCAATGCTTCGTTTGCCCTGAAGGGGCTAACCTTGTCGGTACAACCTACCGATGCGGTAGTGAAGGCAGACAAAGCACTCACCTTCTTCATGCTCAACACACTGGCCGACAATGCCCGTAAATTCACTCCCGATGGTGGACGGGTGACTATCGCTGCACAGGTAACCGATAACTATGTGGAGTTGTCGGTGAGTGATACCGGATTGGGGATGACTGCTGAGGAGATTGCTCGTATCTTGGGCGAGAAGGTTTACGATGCCGCTGCTATTGGTCAGCAATTACCCGATGAGCAGCGTAAGAACAAGGGCGGTGGATTCGGACTCCTCAATTGTAAGGGTATCATCGAGAAGTATCGAAAGACCGATGCGGTATTTGATGTGTGCCGTCTGGGTATCGACAGTCTGCAGGGGCAGGGAAGCCGTTTCTGGTTTCGCTTGCCCAAGAGTGTACGTCGCTTGATGACATTGCTGCTGATAGTCTTGATGCCGTTCCGGATGGTCGCCGACACCTCTTCTGTGGCAGACGTGCAGTCCTATGACCGGTTGTTGCTGTTGGCTTCGGAGTATGCTGATAGCGTCTATTATGCCAATGTCGAGGGACGCTATGTCGATGCGTTGCGCTATGCCGACTCGGCCATCGTGTATCTCAATAGCCATCACCGTAAGTATGCGACCTCTTACATCGGTGAACTGACATCTACTGTTGGAGAAATAGATATCGAGACACGTTGGTGGCTCAGTGACTATGCTACTGACTACCATACGATACTCGATATCCGCAATGAGATGGCTGTAGCCAATTTGGCTCTGCGCCGATGGAGCGACTATAGATACAACAATCGTATTTATAATGATCTGTATAAACTCATCAGTGAAGATCGCTCATTGGCCAGTTACTGCGATGATATGCAGCGATATTATGGTAATATGGTGGTGGCGATAGTCGTTCTCGTACTTCTTCTGGTGGGATATCTGGGAATGATTCTCTACACCTTTGTAGGGCGTATCGAGAATACCTACCGTGATATCGAGATGGTGGAGGACGATGAGCGCAGGGCACAGCATGAAGCCAATCGCTTGCATGTGCAGAATATGGTGCTCGACAACTGTTTGTCAACCATCAAGCACGAAACGGTATATTACCCTAACCGCATAAGACAACTGGTGGCACGCTTGCCGCAGCATGATGAGCGCAAGCAGATGCAAGAACTGATCGATTATTATAAAGTGGTGTTTGCAACGCTCACGGGATGTGCTTCGCGTCAGTTGGGCGAGGTCACCTTCCGTCGCAGTGTGGTGTCGGTATCTCACTTGATTGATGAGGCTATGCACTATCATGCTAAGAGGTGCCGCTCATGTTCCGATGCTCCATCTATGCATACCGAAGTCTGTGAGGCTTCTGTGGCTTGTGATCCACATCTGGCCATCTTCTTGTTGGAGCAACTGATTGCTGCTTGCTCGCCTGAGGATAGGCTTATGCTGGCAGCATCGGTCGATGCCGATTTTGTACGCTTCAGTTTGACTAATTCTTCGCGTGCGATGAAACCAGAAATGTTGCATAGCCTGTTTAATCCATCATCAGGACATGTAGCCTTGCATGCCGACTCTGGCATTGGAGGAATGGAGTATGTTGTGGCACGACAGATTATACGCGAACACGACGAGAACTTCGGACATGTGGGATGCCGTATCAAGGCAGAGCCTTCCCCAGGGGGCTATACGGTGTGGTTTACCTTACCGAAAGAACAATTAGAAATAGAAACTTATAATTCATAACTCAACCATGTATACTGTTATTATTGTAGAGGATGTGAAACTCGAACTTAAAGGAACCGAAGAAATCTTTCGTAATGAGATACCTGAGGCAAAGGTCATCGGTACAGCCATGACGGAAGAGGAATTCTGGCCATTGATGGAGCAGCAACTCCCCGATATGGTGTTGCTCGACCTCGGTTTGGGTGGCTCTACCACGATAGGTGTCTCTATATGCCGCACCATCAAACAGCGCTATCCGGAAGTGCGAGTGCTCATCTTTACCGGTGAGGTGCTCAACGAAAAGTTGTGGGTCGATGCCCTGGATGCTGGAGCATGCGGTGTTGTGCTCAAGACGGGCGAACTCCTCACGCGCAGCGAGATACAGAGCGTTATCGATGGCAAGCAGTTGGTGTTCAATCAACCTATATTGGAGAAAATTGTCGCCCGTTTCCGACAGTCAGTGCAGGCCGATGCACTGCGCCGCAAGGCTGTGATAGCCTACGATATCGATGAGTATGACGAGCGTTTCCTCCGCCACCTGGCATTGGGCTACACGAAGGATATGATTGCCTCCTTGCGCACGATGCCCTTCAGCCCCAAGTCGTTGGAGAAGCGTCAGGCCGACCTCATCGGCCGACTGTTCACTGAGGGTGAGCAGCGTGGTGTCAATGTGACTCGCCTCGTGGTGCGTGCCATTGAACTGCATATCATTGAACCTGACAAACTTGTAGCCGACGAGTGAGGATGCCTCTCTAACCTGAATTAAGATGTTTACACTGTTATACCTCATACTGCTTGTGTTGCTTGTCCTTTTCTCATGGATAGGTAGCATGTATGCGCTCGTGTTGCCCGATGGCAACATCATGCCCAATCTGTTGAGCGCCGATAGTGTGCGTCACTTGGTGCGTCACTGCATGGAGCATATGGCTTCGGCCCCTATTGTGACAGTGTTGCTGCTGCTCATTATTGTTGGTGCGGTAAAACGGTGTGGCCTGTGGAACGCCATGTGCTCATTGGTACGTGAGCGTCGCCTTCCCTTGCTCACGCAGCGCGAGCGCTATGCCTTGCGCCTCTCTCTGGGCTTGCTGGTGGTGTGTGTGGCTGTTGTCGCGTTTGGCCTTGTGGGGCCGCAGGCCAATCTGCTCAGTGTCACAGGGCGTATTGCCGGAGGTCCCTTCTCGCGCGGGTGGTTCCCCTTACTGAGCGTTTGTATCTGCGCACCTTGCTTGTGCTATGGTTGGCTATGTGGATTATGGCATAGTGAGCGCGATATGTTGTCGGCCCTGACCTCTGAGGTTGCTCGTCATTCCAGTTATTTCGTCACGCTCCTCGTAGCATCGCAATGGGTAGCCGCGATGCAATATGTCCATTTGTTTGAGTGGATAGGATGTAGCGATGCGACTACAGGGGTAGTCGTGTATGGCATCTATCTGGTGCCGTTGGTCTATAGTCTGATTACCGACCGTTAATGCTTAATGGACCATGCGCTCTCCAAAAATCATGGAGCCTATGCGCACGATGGTGCTTCCCTCTTCTATGGCGATGGGGTAGTCGTCGGTCATACCCTCGGATAGTTGGCTGAACGAGGGCTCGTTGGCGAAATAGGTTGATTTCAGCTCATCGAAGAGTTCTTTCATGCGGCGGAATTCGCTGCGCACTTGTTCCATATCGTCTGTGTTGCTACCCATAGCCATGAGTCCTACGATGCGCACATGTTGCAGTTCGCGCCAAGGTTCATGAGCCAGCAGGTTACGGCACTCTTCGATGGAGAGCCCATATTTCGTCTCTTCCTGTGCGATATGTATCTGTAGTAGACAGTCGATGCGGCGCTCGTGCTTTGCTGCGTGCTTGTCTATCTCGCGTAGTAGGCGGAAGGAGTCTACGGCATGTATCAGGCTCACAAATGGAGCCATATACTTGATCTTGTTAGTCTGTACATGTCCGGTGAAGTGCCATTCGATGTCTTGTGGCAATGCGGCAGCCTTGGCCGCCATCTCTTGGATATGGTTCTCACCAAAGAGGCGTTGACCGGCATCGTAAGCCTCTTGTATGGCTTCGATAGGTTGGTATTTGGATATTGCCAACAGACTCACTCCCTCGGGGAGTGAGTGCTGTAGTTGCTGTATGCTATTGGCGATAGACATGTCAGACCTTTTTAATGTTATTAGGCTTCGAGATCGGCTTTGTAAGGATATACATCCATAATCAATGTCTCGGTGACAGCAGCAATCTCGTAGTCACCCAGCGTGCCCTTCATATTTTCGTCAAGGTACTTGATGGCTTCGCGCAGGTCACCTGCCTGTACCAAAGCGTATGAATTGCTCTTTTTCTCGGCACCGCTCTTCTCGTCTATGGTGATGTAGGCAAGTTTGCACTTGAACCATTTGTCGGCACTCTCAAGGTCGCAGTAGTATACATCGCTAAACTTGACAGGCTTAATGCTTGTAACCTCAAACTCACCGCTCATGAAGGGACGAATCTCTTCGAGGAAACGCTTCTCGGCTTCAGTGAAGGAGAGCGCATCTACGAGGTAGGTCTCTGTTACGGGTTTCTCGAGACCATTCTCCATGGTCTTTACATATTTTACTTTGCACTCGAACCACTTGTTCATCATAATGATTTTGTGTTTTTGTTATGTTCAAATTAATTGTCGACAAAAATAACTAAAAAATAGGACATCGACAATAAACGCTTTGTTCATTTTACTTAAAAAAAGCTATTGGTGAACGATAAAGATTCATCAACTCAATATTTCATGTGAATAGGCGTCTTGATTGTGCTATTTGCTATTGTTTTTCATTTATAAGTCCCTATAGCTGTATTAGGTTGAACGAATCGCTCGGCTTTAGCCGTCAGCACTGTCCCCCTGGCAGGGGGCGTAGCGAGGCCTTTAGAGGGTTGGCTAAATGCCAAGCCGTACCGAGTGAGGGGAGCGCAGTGCTCTGCGCGACGGAGGACCCGATAGGGAGCACGAAGTGCGGAGGGGGTACAAGAGGAGCAGGGGGACGAGCGAAGCGGAGGGGGTATTATTGCAAGAATCGTACCACCTCCCCCTCTTCGAGGGTACTCCTCCTAATCTAGGAGGAGAATTTAATAGACTTGGACAACAGCTATATTATTATATTGGTGTCC
>JAZONI010000174.1:0-19538 GCA_045654445.1 Bacteroidaceae bacterium
GGAGGAGGGCGACAGCGCCTTCATCAACTACCTGCACATCACCAACGGAGCCATCAACCAAGCCTTCACCTTCGAATATAAGAAGAAGATGAACGAGACGAAGGAGGAGCTCCTTGCCTTGGGTATCGTGGAGATGCGCGAGCGCTACAAGAGCCGTTCGCCCGAGATTGTGGTGCCCTTCCCCATGGATATGGATCTCGAAGGGGTTACCTTCACCGTGCCTCAGCGAAGCGACCGCAAGAAGCTGCTCGACCTCTCTGAACTCAATGTGAAGCAATATAAATTGGATAGACTCAAGCAGGCCGACAAGCTCAACCCCGAACAGAAGAGCACGCGACTGCTCAAGGAGATACAGGAGCATCTGAAGTTAGAGAAGCTGCCCGCACACATCGAGTGCTTCGACAACTCGAATATCTCGGGCACCGATGCTGTGGCCGCCTGTATCGTATTCCGTATGGGCAAGCCCAGCAAACAGGAGTACCGCAAATACAATATCAAGACCGTCATTGGTCCCGACGACTATGCTTCGATGCGCGAGGTGGTGCACCGCCGCTACTCGCGTATGATTACCGAGGGTACTCCCCTACCCGACCTCATCATTGCCGACGGTGGTAAGGGACAGATGGAGGTGATACGCGAGGTGGTAGAAGACGAGTTGGGCTTGCATATCCCCATTGCCGGATTGGCCAAGAATGACCGACACCGCACTGCCGAGCTCCTCTTCGGATTCCCCACGATGAGCATCGGACTGAAGCAGCAGAGCGCCCTATTCCACCTGCTCGAACGCATACAGGACGAGGTACACCGCTTTGCCATCACCTTCCACCGCGACAAGCGCAGCAAGCGGCAGACGGCCTCGGCCCTCGATACGATCAAGGGGATTGGCCCTAAGACCAAGGAGGCCCTCCTTGTTCATTTCAAGAGCGTGAAGCGCATCAAAGAGGCCTCTCTTGAGGAACTCGAGGCTATCATAGGCAGCGCCAAGGCCAAGGCTGTATCCGAGGCATTGAAAACTTATAATAATTAAAATTTTTTAATAATATAGTTATGAATATAGGAGATAAAGTGCCTGAAAGATTGGGCTTGAATGAGAAAGGTGAAGAGGTATTACTGAGCAACTATCGTGGCAAGAAGCTAGTACTCTACTTTTACCCTAAGGATAACACATCGGGATGTACAGCCGAGGCATGTAGTTTACGTGACAACTACAGTACACTGCGAGAGCAGGGATACGAAGTGATAGGAGTGAGCGTAGACAGTGCTGCATCGCATCAGAAATTTATCGACAAATACCAATTACCCTTTAATCTCATTGCCGATACCGAACATGAATTAGTAGAGGCCATGGGCGTATGGGGCGAAAAGAGTATGTATGGCAGAAAGTATATGGGTACCTTCCGTACTACGTTTATCATTGATGAGAATGGAGTGGTGGAGCAGATTTATCTGCCCAAACAGATAAAGACCTCTACACATGGTGAGCAGTTGCTGGCAAAATAAGCATACTATATAAATAAAGTTAACAAATACCTTTTAATATTGTTGAAAACTGTGGAAAAATAATTGAAAAAAAAGGAGATTTAAATTTGGAGTTCTCAAGTGATAGAAAGCTTATACAGGATTATCGAACCACCAAAAAAGTTAGTCCTTTTTTAATAATGAATTATCAACGCTACTTTTCACTAGTTTTAGCATTAAATCTTAGAGTGAATTTATTAACTTTGTCCGTTGTGAACAATTATTCACAATTGGTGGATAACTTGAACATAAATACTGGTTTTCAGTAATTACAGAATTTTGCTATAGTGGATAAACTGTTTACAGTATAAAACCTAATGTGTATGACGATATATGCAAATTTAAAACATTTATTTTATAAACAGTATCCACAGGCAATCACCATATACACATATATTTTTTAAGAAATAAAAAAAAGAATAATATATTTTAGTTATGTTGAAATCAGAATGGACAACCAAAGGATTTGCTGATGAACCTGTGTTAGCAAAGAACAAAGAAGAATTGGTAGAAATGATCGCTGCACTCAAGAGAGAGAAGAATGCTGTCATTCTCGGGCATTACTACCAATGTGGCGAGATACAGGATATTGCCGACTTCGTGGGTGATAGCCTTGCCATGGCACAATGGGCTGCTAAGGTGGAAGCTGATGTCTTGGTGGTGTGTGGTGTACACTTTATGGGAGAAACAGCCAAAATCTTGTGTCCTGACAAAATGGTATTGGTTCCTGATCTCAATGCAGGATGCTCTTTGGCTGATAGTTGTCCGGCCGACAAGTTTGCCAAGTTTGTAGCTGCTCATCCTGACCATCAAGTAATCTCATATGTTAACACATCGGCTGCTGTAAAGGCTCATACCGATGTGGTAGTGACATCGAGCAATGCGCGACAGATTGTAGAGAGTTTCCCACAAGATGCTAAACTTATCTTTGGTCCTGACCGTAACTTAGGAGGTTATATAAATAGCATTACAGGGCGTAATATGCTGTTGTGGGATGGTGCTTGCCATGTACATAGCCAATTCTCTGTAGAGGCGCTTATAGAGCTTAAAAAACAGTATCCTGCGGCTGCTGTGTTGGCTCATCCTGAATGTAAAGATATAATCCTTAAATTAGCCGATGTGATAGGATCTACTGCTGCGCTACTCTCATATGCACAGAAAAGCGATAAGAAGCAGTTCATCGTAGTTACCGAATCTGGTATCTTGCATGAAATGCAGAAGAGTTGCCCTGAAAAAGATTTTATTCCTGCTCCTCCCGAAACCACAGAAGGAGAAGCTTCATGTGTATGTAATGAATGCAACTACATGCGTCTAAATACACTTGAAAAGGTATATAACTGCTTACGTTACGAATATCCACAAATAGAGGTTGATGCTGCTGTGGCTGCAAAAGCAATCAAGCCTATCGAACGCATGTTGGAACTTTCGGAAAAGTTGGTGAAGTAATATAAGCACCTATATATAATAAGGTACTCAACGATAATTGTATATCTTATATATTTAAATAATAAATTAGAATAATGTGGCTTATTCAAAAGTTTTGCTACTTTTGCTAATATTCTATCATTCTTAAAAGATATTTTCTATGAAGCAAAGTATAAGGCTATTCTTTATTCTTCCTCTGCTGGTAGCATCATTATCGTGTAATGGGCAGGAGTATGTGTCGCACCGCCCTGCTAAGGAGGAGCGACTATTTGTATCTGAGGCTGTAGATGCAAAGATTGACGAGACTACTGCACAACTGAAAAATAAGAAACTGGCGTGGATGTTTGCCAATTGCATGCCCAACACGTTGGACACTACCGTACACCCCAATGGCGAGGGCGATACCTTTGTATATACAGGTGATATTGCTGCTATGTGGCTACGCGATTCAGGTGCTCAGGTGTGGACCTACCTACGATTTATCAACGAGGATGATGCATTGCGTCGCATGATTGCAGGTGTCATATTGCGCCAGTTCCGCTGCATCATCATGGATCCCTATGCCAATGCTTTCTATAAGGAATCTGACAAAGTGGGCGAGTGGTCCAAGGACTATACAGCCATGAAGCCTGGTATACATGAGCGAAAATGGGAGATTGACTCACACTGCTATCCTATACGCTTGGCTTATCAGTATTGGAATATTTCGGGTGATGACACTATCTTTGGTGACGAGTGGTTGCAGAGCATACAACTGACCTTGCAGACCTTCCGTGAGCAGCAGCGAAATAATGGGGTAGGGCCCTACACCTTCATGCGCTACACCACACGTCCCTTCGATACAGTAGGCAATGATGGTAAAGGTAGCCCTGTGAAGCCTGTAGGGCTCATTGCATCGGCATTTCGCCCATCAGATGATGCTACTATCTTACAGTTCCTTGTACCCTCAAACTTCTTTGCCGTGACATCGCTACGCAAAGCAGCCGAGATACTCACCAAGGTAAACCATCGCTACGACTTAGCCAAGCAGTGTACCGACTTGGCTCTCGAAGTAGAGACAGCCCTGAAAAAATATGCTACGTATGATCACCCAGAGTTTGGCACCATCTATGCTTACGAGGTAGATGGTTTTGGCAACCGCCTCTTTATGGACGATGCCAATGTACCCAGCCTCTTGGCTATGCCGTACTTGGGCGACGTAGCTATTGACGACTCCATCTATCAGAACACAAGACGCTTCGTATGGAGCGACAGCAATCCCTATTTCTTTAAAGGTACAGCAGGCGAAGGCATCGGAGGCCCCCATATCGGCTACGACATGGCATGGCCTATGAGCATCATTATGAAGGCACTCACCAGTACCGATGATGCCGAGATAAAGCAATGTGTGGAAATGCTCATACGCACCGATGGTGGCACAGGATTTATGCACGAATCGTTTGATGTGAACGATGCCACTCACTTCACCCGCAAGTGGTTTGCATGGGTCAACGGTCTCTTTGGCGAACTCATCATGAAAATCATTGATGATGGAAAACTAGAGTTACTCAATAGTATTGAAGCAAAGTAAATATTTCTATATTACCATACAAAAGGTATCAAACGATAGCGCACGCGACGTGTGTAGTCGGTATAGACAGCAAGGAAACTAACCAATGTTTTCAGTGAGAGTCTATAATGATAGAATAATAAAAAGGAGTGCGTACGCACTCCTTTTATCTGTTAAAACTGAATGGTCAATGGTTGGGGTGTAGTGCTGAATATAGTAGCCGTAGCATTAGCGAGGTAAAATACCTCGGTATTGGGATCATCAGCACGATAGAATTGAGCCAAGTGAGGATGTGCCTCTACCATGCTCACTACAGGCTCGTGGCGTGTCTCAAGATAGGCCTCGCAAGTGATACGTATCCAATCTTCACCACGCATAGCAGTCAGTTCAACCTTCGGATTGGATTTCATCTGGTCTGATACCTTCTTTCCATTCTTCGTCATGATATATAGTTTATCATCAAATAGATCTATCGTACCGAATGGACGTACACGTGCTTGATCGCCATCTATTGTAGCCAAGTAATATACTTTGGCCTCTTTTAAGAAATCATATACTCTCTTCATTATATAATATAGTTTTGTTATTATTCTATCAGTAGTTGTCGGGCAAACTCCCAGATGACGATGCCTGCCGTCACCGATACATTGAGCGAGTGCTTGGTACCATATTGAGGCAATTCTATACAACCATCACTCATATCCACCACCTCTTGTTGTACACCCTTCACCTCATTTCCGAAGATAACAGCATATTTCTTTGTTCTATCCAACGTTAAGTTTTGTAGCATGGTACTACCTTGTACCTGTTCGATGGATAATACGGTGTATCCATTATCATGAAGTACCTGTACAGCCTCTTTGGTATCTTTATAGTATTGCCATGCAACAGAATCCTCGGCTCCAAGTGCTGTCTTGTGTATTTCAGCTGATGGTGGGGTAGCAGTTACTCCACAAAGAAAGATACTTTGCACACGATAGGCATCTGATGTACGAAATACTGAACCCACATTGTGCAGACTACGTACATTGTCGAGTACTACGATAAAAGGAATCTTGTCAGCATCGTGGTACTCGGACAATTGCATGCGGTCCAGTTCAAATATATTAAGTTTTTTCATCTGTATATTGTTACTTTTTAGAGAAGTTACAATTCATTTTACTTAATAAAATTCGATTATGAATATCACTCCACTAAGGCAAAGTCGAGCTGTTTCTTTTCCAAGTTACAACGAGCTACCTGTATCTTTATGGTATCGCCCAGGGCGTAGCGTTTGTGGGTGCGGCGTCCTACGAGGCAATAGTTGCGTTCGTCAAACTCGTAGTAGTCATCGTCAAGGTCGCGCATGGGGATGAGTCCTTCGCACTTGTTTTCAATGATCTCTGCATAGATTCCCCATTCGGTGACACCGCTGATGATGGCTTCGTAGGTGATGCCCATGCGGTCGGCCATGTACTCTACCTGCTTGTACTTGATGCTGGCACGCTCGGCCGATGCGGCGAGTTGCTCCATCGATGATGAGTGGTCGCACAGCTCCTCGTACTTGGGCTTGCTGGCCGAGCGTCCTCCGTCGAGGTAGCGTGTGAGCAGGCGGTGTACCATCATGTCGGGGTATCGGCGGATGGGCGAGGTGAAATGGGTGTAGTAGTCCATGGCAAGGCCGTAGTGTCCGATATTGTCGGTGCTGTAGCGTGCCTTCTGCATGGCGCGCAGCGATACGGTCTCGATGAGGTGCTGCTCGCGCTTGCCTTTGACATCGGCGAGCAGTTTGTTGAATGACTTGGCAATATCGTTCTTGTCGCCCGTGGTGCGCACCTTATGTCCAAAGGGGAGGGCAAGGCGGGCGAGGTTGTCGAGTTTCTCGGGGTCGGGCACATCGTGTATGCGGTAGGGGAACACCTTGGCCTTCTTCGCGGGTACCTTGCCTATAGTCTCGGCTACGGTACGATTGGCCAGCAGCATGAATTCCTCGATGAGTTGATGCGCCTCTTTGGACTCCTTGAGGTGTACGCTCACGGGGTGTCCCTTCTCGTCAATATCGAAGCGCACCTCCACGCGGTCAAAGTTGATGGCGCCATTACCGAAGCGCTGCGCACGCAGCTGTTGTGCAAGGTTGTTGAGGACCAATAAGGCCCCCTCCAAGACCCCCTCTGCCCTTTGGGCATCTCCCCCTCTATGGGGAGAACCATCCGGCGATGTCTGTGAAGCCCCTCCATAGAGGGAGGGAGTTGGGGTGGGTCTACCTTCAATTATCTCTTGCACCTCTTCGTAGGTATATCTTCTATTACTATTAATAATGGTATGCGCTATCTGGTGGTACTTCACACGGGCCTTGTCGTCGATGTGGAAGATGACCGAATAGGTGAGTTTGTCTTCATTCGGGCGCAGTGAGCAGATGTTGTTGCACAGGCGCTCGGGCAACATGGGTATGGTGCGGTCGACGAGATACACCGAGGTGGCACGGTGCTGTGCCTCCTTGTCGATGATGCCTCCTTCGCCCACATAGTGTGTGACATCGGCAATGTGTACACCCACTTCCCAAAGGTTTTTGCCGATAGGCCGGATAGAGAGTGCGTCGTCAAAATCTTTGGCGTCGTGGGGGTCGATGGTGCAGGTGAGCACATCGCGCATGTCGAGACGGCGCGCTATTTCGTCGGCAGGGATAGTGTCATTGATGTGGTTGGCAGCCTGCTCTACGGCAATGGGATACTTGTAGGGGAGGCCAAACTCAGCGAGGATGGCATGCATCTCGGTATCATTGTTTCCAGCCTTGCCGAGGATATCCATCACATTTCCTATGGGGTTGCGTGCATCTTCGGGCCAGTCGACAATCTTCACCACGGCCTTGTCGCCACTCTTGCCTCCCTTGAGTTTGTCGCGTGGGATAAAGATGTCATTGTCGAGCGTACGGCTCTCGGTGAGCAGGAAGGCGTAGTTCTTCTCGACCTTGAGGATGCCTACGAAGGTATCATTGGCTCGTTCGATAATCTCTACTACCTCTCCCTCGGGCATGCCACGGCCACGACGGCGGGCAAAGAGGCTCACTCTCACGCGGTCTCCATGGAGGGCGTGCATCGAGTTGCGCTCGGCGATGTATACCGATTCTTCATCCGCTTCGGGAGCAAAAAGTATGCGTCCGTTACCACTGCGCTGTATGGTGCCTAGCAGCTCGCGCTGCTGGAATATGAGGCGGAAATGGCCGTTGGTGGTCTCTACCAGACTGCCTTCGAGGAGTAGGTCGCCGATGATGTCGGCACACAGCATCTTCTGTGGGTGTGTGGTGAGGTGCAGTTCCTTCCAGATGCGGGCGTAGGTGAGGGCGCGGTCGCTATTGTGCTGAAACAGGTCGATGAGTGCATCGAACATAACGCGCTTATTCATGCGCTTGTTTTTCTTTCCGGCTGATTTTCCCATGGGACTATTTGTTTAAGTTTATATTGTGGATATCCTGAGTATTAAAGCCAAAAAGGCAATAGCAGAAATTAGGTATTACTCCGCCAACAAACGCTCAAGTTCCTTCTCTAAATCTTCGACCATTGTGTCGCGCATCACTAATTCGCCAGCACGATTGATGAGGAAGTAGGTGGGGAGTTCACTCACGCTATAGATATTGGCTGCTTGGCAGTAGGGAGCCTCTTCGTCGCGTACACATATCCAAGGAATCTTCTCAACGGCAGTTTTCCAGAAATGTTCGTTACCATCAAGAGCAATTTGATATATCTCAAAACCTTGGTCAACATACTTATTATATAGTTCGCGCTGTATCATAACACGTGCGGCTGACTGCTGGTAGCCATAGGCAGTAAAGTCAAGCATCACTACTTTACCCTTGAGGTCAGTGAGACGACGTATGGCACCATCGACATCGGGGAGAGCAATATCAATGATGGATGTTTCAACGATTTTATCTTGTAATGCGCTGTAATCTACCGGTTGGGCTGGGCGTGTGTTCTTCATACCTTTGAGTGCTATACTCTTGATATTCATAGTGCGCTCGGCTTCTGGATAGAAAAGATCAAGGTTGGTAGCCACAGCAGCAAAACAACGAATGTCATCACGAGTCATCATAGGGTCAAAGATGAACTGTCCGCCCAAGCGCTGAAATAATGCAAAATATGCATAGGGCTTGCCTGGGTTGGGATAGATATACTCCATGCGTACCTCCTTTTTGTAGTTCTGCACCAGTGTGTCGATTGCCGCCTGAGCAGTAGTCATTGTATGGGCACTGCGTATAGCTTGTTGTACAGCGTACTGTAGTTCACGCTGCTTGTGTACCAGTTGTTTTAGCATAAGATTGTCTTCCGATCCCTCCACCTCATAGGCAATGCTTATAGTAGGCAATGCTGCAGTGAGTGTTATCGTTTCGGTAGAATCCACCGAAAGATATACCATTTCTTTATCTATACGCAAACGGTAGAAGTCAAAGCACTCGGGCTGATTCACATGGAAACAAAAAGAGCCGTCCTTCCCTAATCGAGTAGAGTCACTAACAGAAACGCGATCCACACCGATATAGTCAAGGTAGAGTATCTTATCCGTTGCTTCGGTAATATGGCCTTCAATGGTAGCTTGGGGAGACTGTGTACAACTAGCCGCACACAACAATGAGGTAAAGATGAGTAAAATCGCTAATTTTTTCATATTGATGTATATTTTTTGACAAAATTAGTTCAAGGCAAGAGAAATGCCAAATCTCAACAAGTGAAAATATTAGAAATACCTACTTTTATCCATCGGGATGGTTGAAATGAGACTCAAATAAATCTAATAAAATTGAATCTCTGCCTCGCTCAGTAGAAAAAAATGTCTTTTCCTCTACTTTCACTCGTTGAGATTTGGCATTTCATTCGGTTTGCACTAATTTTGTACCCGAAAATGAAGTGGATAGATTTGAGCAGCTTGCAACCACAGTAAAAAATGCTAAAATACACGGCGTTCGCTGTATGCATTCTCTCGACTATCCCCGTTTGCTTTAATTGAGAATTGAAAATTAAAAATTGAGAATTGAAAGTTAGCGACTGTTGTCTGTTGACTTTTTTAGAGACTAAAAAAATGGGATATCTGTTTACATCTGAATCGGTGTCTGAAGGACACCCTGACAAAGTGGCCGATCAAATATCGGACGCTGTACTGGACAAGTTGTTGGCCTATGACCCCAACTCGAAGGTAGCTTGCGAAACATTGGTAACCACCGGACAGGTAGTAATCGCTGGTGAAGTAAAAACAAGTGCATATGTTGACCTGCAGCTCATCGCACGCGAGGTAATCAACAAGATTGGTTACACCAAGAGCGAATATATGTTTGAGGGCAACTCATGTGGCGTATTCTCGGCCATCCATGAGCAGAGCGCCGACATCAACCGTGGCGTAGAGCGCGAAGACCCCATGAACCAGGGTGCTGGTGACCAGGGTATGATGTTCGGTTACGCTACTAACGAGACTGAAAACTACATGCCCCTCTCACTCGACCTCGCACACAACATCCTCCGCGTGCTTGCCGACATCCGTCGCGAGGGCAAGGTAATGACCTACCTCCGCCCCGATGCGAAGAGCCAGGTGACAATCGAATATGATGACAATGGCAAGCCCGTGCGCATCGACACCATCGTAGTGTCTACTCAGCACGATGAGTTCGTAGCCCCTGCCGACAGCAGCAAGGAGGCACAGCTCAAGGCCGATGAGGAGATGTTGGCAAAGATTCGCCAAGACGTTATCGAGATCCTCATGCCCCGCGTTATCGCCGGCATCACCAACGAAGATGTATTGGCGCTCTTCAACGACCATATCACCTATCATGTAAACCCCACAGGTAAGTTCGTTATCGGTGGTCCTCATGGGGATACTGGTCTCACAGGCCGTAAGATTATCGTTGACACCTATGGTGGCAAGGGTGCTCATGGTGGTGGTGCTTTCAGTGGTAAGGACCCCAGTAAGGTAGACCGCAGTGCCGCTTACGCAGCACGCCACATCGCCAAGAACCTCGTGGCAGCAGGCGTTGCCGATGAGATGCTCGTGCAGGTTTCATACGCCATCGGTGTAGCCAAGCCCATCAACATCTATGTGGACACCTATGGCCGCAGCCGTGTAAACATGACCGACGGCGAGATTGCCAAGAAGATTGACGAACTCTTCGACCTCCGCCCCAAGGCTATCGAGGAGCGCCTCAAACTGCGCAACCCCATTTATGCAGAAACAGCTGCCTATGGCCACATGGGTCGCAAGCCCGAGGTGGTGACCAAGAGCTTCCGCTCACGCTACGAGGGCGACAAGGATGTTACCGTAGAGCTCTTCACCTGGGAGAAACTCGACTACGTGGATAAGGTACGTGAGGCCTTTGGATTGTAAAAGGTTTTATTATTGTCTGAAATATAGGCTCGACTATTCTGATAGTCGAGCCTATGTGTTTAAAGGATTTAAGTAGTTATGCTCCCCAATTTTCACGATCAAGACTACGATAACCTATTGCTTCAGCGATATGCATAGATTGTATCATTTCGCTGCCGTCAAGGTCTGCAATGGTGCGGGCTACTTTGAGTATACGGTCATATGCACGTGCCGATAGGTTTAGACGATCCATGGCATTTTCGAGTAATGCTTTTCCACGTTGGTCAAGCACGGCATATTGCTGTAATAGGCGAGGCGTCATTTGTGCATTACAGTGTACATCTAGTTCGTTTTCAAAACGTTTTTCTTGTATTTGTCGAGCACGCATCACACGTTCACGAATAACAGCACTATTTTCAGAAGTAGTACTCTTAGATAATTCTTCAAAGGGTACTGGAGTGATTTCTACTTGTATATCGATACGGTCAAGTAGTGGTCCGCTGATTTTATTGAGATATTTTTGTACCTGTCCAGGATTGCATACGCAAGCCTTGGTAGGATGGTTATAATATCCACAGGGGCAGGGGTTCATCGAAGCCACTAACATAAAATTAGCAGGATAAGTAATGCTATATTTGGCACGGGCTATCGTGATATGACGATCCTCTAGTGGTTGTCGTAACACTTCTAGCACACTTCTATTAAATTCAGGTAATTCATCACAGAAGAGCACACCATTATGAGCAAGGCTGATTTCGCCAGGTTGTGGATTGCTACCACCTCCAACGAGAGCGACTGACGAAATTGTATGATGAGGACTTCGGAATGGACGAATAGCAACAAGAGAAGCATCTTTACCTAAGCGGCCAGCCACGGAATGTATCTTTGTTGTCTCTAAGCTTTCTGAAAGTGATAACGGTGGCAATATTGATGGTAATCGTTTTGCCATCATAGATTTTCCTGAACCAGGAGGACCGACAAGAATGATGTTATGCGAACCTGCTGCAGCCACCTCAAAGGCACGTTTTACATTTTCTTGGCCTTTAACATCGGCAAAGTCGAACTCAAAATGATTTTGTTGACTGAAAAATTCTTCTCTAGTATTCACAATGGTGGGAGCCAATGTGTCTTCACCATTGAGAAAACGTATTACTTGCACAATGTTGTCTACACCATACACCTTTAGATTATTGACTACAGCTGCTTCGCGAGCATTCTGACTAGGTAGGATAAATCCCTCATATCCTAATTCGCGTGCCTTGATAGCAATGGGTAGTGCACCCTTGATAGGCATAAGGTTTCCATCAAGCCCTAACTCACCCATAATCAAGAAACGGGACAGTCTATCAGCTACAATGACATCACTTGCTGCCAATATACCGATAGCAATGGGTAAGTCATAGGCAGAACCCTCTTTACGGATATCGGCAGGCGCCATATTGACTGTTATCTGTGCTGTGGGAATCTTATAGCCAGTATTGAGTAGAGCAGCACGGATACGTTCATAACTCTCCTTAACGGCTGCATCAGGAAGTCCCACAAGGAAAAATTTTATGCCTCGTGAGGTATTTACTTCTATGGTAACAATGGTTGCGTCTACACCTTGTACAGCTGCGCCAGATACTTTGACTAACATACTTCTTTACTTTTACGTTATAACTTTATCCATTGTGAAGGATCAAGGCTTTGTGTTCCATGACGCAGTTGGAATTGCATAGTGTAATTTCCTGAGATATCAGGACGTATGGTTCCAAGTTGTTGGTTAATCTTTACCTTATCGCCCGTTTTTACTTTTAATGCTGTAAGATGGAAGTATGCCGATATATATTGTCCGTGACGTATCATGACAATGTATGAGCCTTGTATTTGGGGATGCTCGAAGATATAAGACACTGTTCCGTCAAAGACTGATCGAGCATAACAGTTCTTTTGACCTCGTATGTCAATACCATGATTATTGAATTTGACATTCTTCATGTTTTGTACGTAATTAACACCATAGTGTGAGGTAACGAGGTAAGGGCCAGTAATGGGTACAGGAAGTTTTCCCTTATTGCTCTCAAATGATCCGGAAAGTTTTTTGTCTGCAGCATTTTCGCGATAAGCAGGTATAGTTCCTTCACTTTTTTTCGCGCTTGTCTCTGAGGATTTATTTTCTTTCTTACGTTGGGTAGCTTCTTGTTTAGCTATTTCAGCTTCAATGATACGCTCTATTTGTTCGTTGAGGCTGTTATGTTCGCGTTGTTGTTGAGCAATACGCTTACGTATATTTTCTTGTTTCTTCTTCAGAGAGTTAGTGATCTTTTTCAGTTCAGCTTCTTGTCGGTCGAGTTCTTGTTTCTCTTTTACCCTCTTGGCTAAAAGTTCTTTTTTTGCTTGGTACGTTTGTTTCAGTTCTATGCGTTTGTTGTCGAGTTCTTTCTGTTTTACCATCAACTCTTCACCTTGTTTTTGTTGGAATTCAGAGTATTCACGTAGATAGCGCATACGGCGTATCATCTGGTTGAATGAATTGGCTGATAGAAGAAACATAAGGCGGTTCTCAAAGGAATTCTTGTGACTCATTAGTTGCAAAGCATGCGCATAATGCTTTCTTCGACGTTCCAACTCTATCTTTAAGGTTGTCATCTGTTCTTCTATATTCTTGATTTCATTGTCTATAGCTCTCACATCAGCATCGAGGCGATTGACAAATAGCTTTTGTTTCTTTATTTGTGCAGTGAGTGCTGATAATTGTGCCAACTGACTATCCACATCCTTTTGTGTTGATGACAGCAATCGTTTCGATTCAGTCATCTCCAACTCTAGTTTGTTGCGTTGCATCTCCAACTCTTTTACTTTGGAGTTTGATTGTCCATAGGAGTTAAAAGTTATCCCGATAGCAAATATGATGAGGCACAATATTTTTTTCATTTCATTATATTTAGTGATGACAATATTTCGTGTAATTCTACCTCCTTATAATTCGTCAGGTTGGTTCCAATTTTCCAATTGTTATTATTTAACACGATATTGTCAAGTATCATGTTCATGCTAGCCATTTGTGTATTGTTTGAGAGTGATATATCAAGTCTCATAGGATGAACATGTTCACCTACCATCTCAAAACAATTGTAGTTCCATCTCATTTCGTAATTATTGATACTGAGTTTAGTCTGTAGCAATTGAGTAAACTCGTTATCGGTATCAAACAAGCATTTGAGCGGACTCCATGATGTCGGCTCTATCTGTCTTTTATCTGCTATAGTGGTAATATTAAACTGTTCTGTATGCTCCCATGCTTGATCTTTCCCTGGGATAAATAGGCGGTTCCAGAAGAGTGCTTGTATGGTGTTGAAGTTTATACCTATGTTGTTTAGTATTCCTGATGTATAATTCCATCGTGCATAGCGTTTGTTGATGCGGTCAATGATATAGGTTGCTTTAGGGGTACATTCAATAAGTGCAACCTCTACCAAGCCTAATGCTGTGATACTTACTTGTATCCCCTCATCATAGTGCATGCGTAGACGTCCTTTAAGATTGATTGCTTGTTGGTTATAATCTAACTTCATAGCAATCTTAGCCGTGAGTGTATGTACTTCGGGGTAAGGTTGTATCAGAGGTGTGAGCAGTTCTTTCTTCTGCTTGTTGTTTATTGTAGTTTTGTTAATACCCTGTTGTACCGAATGACATCCTGCGAGTGTCAACATCAACAATATGCAAGCAATGATATATCGTTGTTTCTTATTTTTCATATCATTACATTTTCTTCTCTTTTATTTTCTTCTGTAATATCTTATTTATGTTTTGATAGCTACGCTGTATGTCCAACGCCTGTTGCCAATAGAAAAGTGCCTTTTGTGTATCACCTAAACGAAAGCAAATATCTCCAGCATGTTCGTAGAGTACATCGCTCGGTTTATTCTCGATTTCTAATGCTTGCTCTATATAGATGAGTGCTTTGTCATATTCACCTTTTTGGTAGAGTATCCATGCATAGGTGTCGAGATAAGTAGCATTGGTCGACTCAGTCTTTATAGTGCGTAGGCTCATTTGTTCAGCCTTGTCTAGCTGAGTGCTTTGAACAGATAGTAAGTAGGCATAGTTGTTAAGTACAACCAAGTTATCGGGGGTATATGTCAATGCCGAGTCATAGCATCGAAAACTCTCTTCAGGCTGATTTAATAGCTGATGTAGGTCTCCCATTGTTGCATATATATCCGATACAAGCTGGCTGTCACTCTCTTTTGTTACTAATTCGGTGGCTTTAGCAAAGATTTGCAGTGCTTCTTCATATTCTCCAAGTTGGTAGAGTCCTAATCCTTTATAGTAGTAGAATTCTATAGTTTCCGGACTATAATCAATACCTTCGGAGCATATCTTTATTAATTCCTCAATGTCATTTCGTCTAGCAGCATAAGCGCTTAACTGTAGCCGTGCATGTATATGGTCTGGTTCTATTTCAAGCATACGTTTCAGTATGGGGCGTATACGTTCTTCGGGTTGTTCCATACTGAGCATATATTGTACGGCTAGGTGTCCCAATCGTGCTGATTGTTGTGGTTGTGCTATAGCACGTTCAAGAAGGTACATTACATATGTGCTATCGACGTTATCGGCTATGAGCTGCATCACCAACTTCGTTTTGACTTCGTCGTTCACGTTGATTGACATCATTACCGAATCTGACATCTCAAGGTATCGGGTCGAGTCAGCGGCAAGTTTATAGTATTGTACCAATGCAACTTTAGCAGCCCCATTGTCGGGTTCTTCTTCTAGCACCTTATGCAATAGGGGTTCAGTCTTCTCCAGGCATCCATGGTTCATATACACCTCGGCTAGTATCACGCGGTAATAGGAATTCTCGGGATATTCGTTAGCCAATGCTTCCATTTCCTTAAACGCCTCTTCCTTTTTTCCCATAAGCAAGTAATTACGACACTTTTCCATGCTGATAGCTTCGGATTTGCCGATCCTTTTCTCTAGCTGTACCAAAGTATGGATTACCTTCTCATATTGTCGTGTATGGCTATAGAGTCCTACTAGTGCGGATAGCTGTTCACTATTGCGTTTGGGGAATCGTTGTTGCATACTTTCCAATGTAGATATAGCCTTGTCGTATTCACGATTATTTTGGTAATATGCAGCCAATGTCTGCCAATACCAATAATTGTCGGGTTCCTCCTCTATGGTCTGTAGCAGAGCATCTACAGCTTTTTCCTTTTGGTTGAGGAATAAGTAATAGTTGGCTATCTTATAGAGTGCTGATGGTGCCGAATCTATGCTTAGGCAATGGTTTAGCATCTCGAATGCTTCATCATACTTTTCCTGCTGTTCAAGGCGTATGGCCTCAAGGTAATAGTATTCGTATTTTCGTTGCTTCTCAGATGATGGTGAAGTGATGTCTATAGGTTCACCAACCCTGCGTGTAGTTCCGCATGAGGCAAGCAATATTACCAAAATCAGTAGTAGTTGTTGAGTTAATGAACGCATATCTATTTAGATTTATAGGAGGTAGAGGGTTGGGGAGATGCTTTTATCTCCCTAAAAAGGCTGCTTATTCTTCTCTAGATATCACACTCCTGTGTGTCCGAATCCACCTACACCGCGTTCGGTCTCTGTGAGCACCTCTACAGTTTGCCATTCTACCTGTTCATGACGTGCGATTACCATCTGCGCTATACGTTCTCCATCCTCGATGACAAAATCCTCACTGGAGAGATTGACGAGTATTACTCCTATTTCTCCACGATAATCTGCATCGATGGTGCCAGGGGAGTTTAGCACTGTGATTCCCTTCTTAAGGGCAAGTCCACTGCGTGGGCGCACTTGTGCTTCATATCCTTCAGGTAATGCGATATAGAGTCCTGTGGGAACTAGGCATCGAGAAAGGGGTTTTAGCACGATGGGAGTTGTGAGGTTGGCGCGTAAGTCCATACCAGCAGATAGAGCAGTAGCATATGTGGGCAGATCATGATGTGAACGGTTGATAATCTGTATCTTCATTGTTCTATTATTTGGAGTTTATAGTGATATATATCTTGTCAATAACTATTTTAAGGAAATACTCTGTACTTGTATATTCTCATCAAAGAAAATTGAGGCATATTGCTTGAATATGTTGCTCGATTCTGTCGTGAGGAAACGGCACGTACCCTGCTTCGTACATAGCTTATCCATCTCAGGATGGCGCTCCATGTAGTTCACAAGGCTCTTGCCTACATATTTACCTTGCGTAATAACCTTGATATGCTTAGGCGTATATTGTCGTATCTTATCATATAGGATAGGGTAGTGCGTACATCCCAAGATGATAGTGTCTATCTTGTCGTCTTTGGCCAATAGGTTATCGATATGGCGACGCACAAAATAGTCAGCTCCTTCGCTCTGTGCCTCACCATTTTCCACTAAGGGTACCCATATGGGGCATGCTTCACCGCTGACCATGATATCGGGAAATAGTTTTTTTATCTCCAATGGATAAGACTGTGATTTGATGGTACCTGCCGTAGCCAATATGCCTACATGGCGTGTCTCGGTGATATCGTCCAGATATTCCACCGTTGGACGTATGATACCCAGCACACGTTTACATGGGTCTATTTTGGGCAGATCTATTTGTTGTATGGTACGCAGTGCCTTGGCCGATGCTGTGTTACAGGCCAGTATCACCATTGGGCAGCCCATATCAAATAGTGTCTTCACTGCTTGTGAGGTAAACTCATACACGACCTCAAATGAACGTGTGCCATAAGGTGTGCGAGCATTGTCGCCTAAATACAAGAAATCGTATTGGGGCATCTGCTCACGTATCTGCGAGAGAATGGTTAGACCTCCGTAACCGGAGTCAAAGATACCTATAGGTCCTAGTGACTGCATATCTGAGTTTTTTGGTGTGAATGGCTACAAATATACGAATAATTGCTGATAAACCGTGTAAATGAGAAGAAAATCTCTTTGTCCTATATCTCCATTACATACGTATAACAATTATAGCAATGAATGAAAATTTGGTATTCTGATGGCCTTGATTTATCTTTGCATGCCAAAACAAATTAAAGAATATCTGCTATGTTAAGACCTACTTCTATTATCCAATATTTTCGTACTGGCAAGATAATAACCATCTTGTTTTACATGGGTTTGGGTGCGTCGATTCCCTTATTATTGGGGAATCAGAAGTTAACCGATAGGGAGTTGCCCCAATCTCAAGTGGCTTCCTTAGCCGTATCGCCTGAGGTTCCGGACATAGTGCACTTTGCCGATGAGGATATCAAGTTAGGTCGTGCCGATTTGCGTGAACGTATGGATCGTGAGATTACCGCGTTCACCTACTCGCACCAGTTAACATTGCTGATGATAAAGCGGGCTAATCGCTATTTTCCCATCGTAGAGCCTCTTTTGAAAGAGTGTGGTGTTCCTGACGATCTCAAATATCTGATGGTGATCGAAAGCAATTTGAATCCATTGGCCAAATCGCCTGCTGGTGCTTGTGGCTTGTGGCAGTTTATGCCTGCTACAGGGCGAAGATACAATCTGGAGGTAAACGAAAATATCGACGAACGTTACAACATAGAAAAGGCTACTCGCGCTGCATGTGAATACCTTAAAGAATCTTATGCCATGTATGGTGATTGGATGACAGTGGCTGCTAGTTACAATGCAGGCCAGAATGGCATATCGCGCCGTCTCGAGCAACAAGGTGTAACCAATGCTATGGATCTTTGGTTGGTCGAGGAGACCTCGCGTTATATGTTCCGTATTTTGGCAGCCAAGATTGTTCTTGAGAATCCTAAGGCTTATGGTTTTGTGTTAAAACACTCGCAACTATATCCCTACATTGCTCCCAAGGAGGTAGTCACTACCACACAGCAGATTGATGATCTAGCAGCCTTTGCGCGTCAGCATGGTGTCACAGTAGCCCAGCTACGCGAAGAGAACCCTTGGTTACGTGAGTACACGATGAATAATAAGTCGGGGCGTACCTATCGCATACGTATACCTGATACCGAGGCACTGCACTACGATCCTCGAAAAACTAAAGCGCATAATCCTAACTGGGTAATTGACTAACTCATCCTTTCTTTAACATAGATATAGCAAGAAGGCAGACCCCATCGGAGTCTGCCTTCTTGCTATTGTGTTAACAACCTAGGCTTAGTCTGCCAACTTAGCCTTGAGGAACTCGCGGTTGAGGCGAGCGATGTTGCTGATGCTTACGCACTTGGGGCACTCGGCCTCGCAGGCACGGGTGTTGGTGCAGTTACCGAAGCCGAGCTCATCCATCTTGGCGAGCATAGCCTTAGCACGGCGTGCAGCCTCTACCTGACCCTGGGGAAGGAGGGCGAGCTGGCTCACCTTAGCTGATACGAAGAGCATAGCAGAACCATTCTTACAAGCAGCTACGCAAGCACCGCAACCGATACATGCTGCTGCGTCCATAGCCTCGTCGGCGATGGGCTTAGCAATGGGAATTGCGTTAGCATCGGGGATACCACCAGTGTTCACTGACACGTAACCACCAGCCTGCATGATCTTATCATAAGCAGAGCGGTCAACCATCAAGTCGCGGATCACGGGGAAGCCTGCTGAGCGCCAGGGCTCTACGGTGATGGTGTCGCCATCCTTGAAGCGGCGCATGTAGATCTGACAGGTAGTAGCACCTGTAGCGGGGCCGTGGGGGTGACCATTGATGTAGAGTGAGCACATACCGCAGATACCTTCACGACAGTCGTGGTCG
>JAZONI010000175.1:0-1785 GCA_045654445.1 Bacteroidaceae bacterium
CACTTTGGGGCATGGTTTGATGTGTTGCAAGTAGGACTGTGGGTCTTCGTTGAAGATGACGCCTGGGTTCATAATATTGTGTGGGTCGAAGAGTTGTTTCACTTCGCACATGAGCTCATAGGCATCGTCGCCCCATTCGCGGCGCACGAAAGGTGCCATATTACGTCCCGTACCGTGCTCGGCTTTGAGTGAACCATGGTATTTATCCACGACCAAATCTACGACAGCGCGCATCATGCGGTCGTACTGATTAATGGCTTCGGGTGTGTCAAAACGCTGGTTGAGAATGAAGTGGTAGTTGCCCTCGAGGGCGTGGCCATAGATGACCGCCTCGGGGTAGTTGTGCTCGCGGAAGAGTTGTTGCAGGTCGAGTGTGGCTTGTGCCAGGTGCTCAATAGGGAAAGCAATATCCTCAATGAGGCAGGTCGTTCCCACTTCGCGTGTTCCACCCACGGCAGGGAAGATACCCGAGCGCATAGCCCAATACTTGCTGGTGAGGGCAGGGTCGCTGGTGAAAGCGGCCGCTTGGCAGAGGGTATAGGTATTGAGTACCGCTTGCAGGGTGCTATTCTTCTTGTCCAGTTCCTCTTGGGTAGTAGCATCTGTGCGGATAAGCACGGCACCTGCATCCGTAGGTAGTCCTTGTAGCTCAGGGAAGTCTTTCTCCACGGTCTGCATGGCTTTGCGGTCGAAAAATTCTGCCGCAGAGAGCATGCCTGTGGTTTTCATCTCGGTGATGGCCTCACAGGCAGACTTGGTGGTAGGGAAGAGCAGTAACGCCGAGGCGGAGTAGGGAGTGATGTCCGCCGTAGTGACGGTGATAGCGGAGAGGAATGCCAATGTGCCTTCCGAACCGACCATGAGGTGGGCAATGATGTCAAATGGGTCGCTATACTCCACGAAAGGCAGTATGGTCAGACCTGTGACGTTCTTGATGCTATATTTGCGTTTGATACGTTCGACGAGGGCGGGGTTGCTCAGCGTCTTGTCGCGCAGCTCCTCTATCTTGCGTAGGAACTGTGGATGACTCATAGCGAAGGCGGCGCGGCTCTTCTTATCGCCCGTGTCGAGCAGTGTGCCATCGGGCAATATGATACGCACCGATTGCAGCACACGGTAACTATTGGCGTGCACGCCGCAACACATACCGCTGGCGTTGTTCATCACGATGCCGCCGACCATAGCCGACTTGAGACTGGCTGGGTCGGGTGAGAAATACTTGCCATAAGGGCGCAGGATCTCATTGACACGTTGTCCTACGATACCGGGTTGCAGGGTGATGGTCTTGGCATCTTGGTCGATGGTGTATTGCTCCCACTTCTTGCCGCATACGACCAGCAGACTGTCGCTAATGGCTTGTCCGCTGAGCGAGGTGCCTGCTGCACGGAAAGTGATATGTTTACCCTCGCGATGTGCGCGGTGGATGATGGCCTGTACATCCTGCTCATTGGCAGGGTGAAGCACTTCTTGTGGGATAAGACGGTAGAAACCGGCATCGGTTCCCCACGCCAATCGTTCGATGTATCGTTTCATTGTTCTTGAGGTGTAGGGTGTATTGTGTAAGGTGTAAAGTGTAAAGGCACGGATTATGCACCTTGGTGCCCAGCCTTTAAACTATGAACTATCAACTTTACACTACTTATAAAGGTAATACTTGCTACTTGCTTTGCGGTACCAGTCTACATCTTTGTACCAGTAGTCGCGTATGTCTTCCCAACGGTAGTTCTTGCCAAAGGCCTCGCGGATATGTCCTGTACCGCAGACTTTGTCAAACATGTTGAAGCG
>JAZONI010000176.1:0-1883 GCA_045654445.1 Bacteroidaceae bacterium
CACACACTGGAGATGATGACGACTTCGACCTCCTCTGGCAAACGATATTTATGCCTATGTTGTTGGATGATTAAAGATATGCCGTAGCAACAAAAATCTTTGCATTCCGAAAACATCTTTTACGACCGACACCCCCACACCGGGGTGTCGTTCGTTATTTATAAGTACCACAACGTATTACAAGCCATTACCGACACCTCAACCAAATTTCCCCAAACTTAAAAATATCAGCGTAAACTTTATTGTTTTTATACCCGAAAGGGGATAATAGAACTTTTGATTTGTTATTTTATACCCGAAGAGGTGTAAAATAGAAATAATTTACTATCTTTGCCCCCGAAAGGGTATAAAACTGTTGTACTATGGAACAGACAACATTATCTAAATATGTGAAGGCGATGCGCAAGCAATATAACTTGACGCAGATGGACCTGTCCGAGAAGTCAGGTGTGGGCTTGCGCTTTGTGCGCGAACTGGAGCAAGGCAAACAGACGCTACGCCTCGATAAGGTGAATCAGATACTCAACCTCTTCGGAGCCGAGGTGGGTGCAGTGCCAATGACTAAAACGGATGAGTGATGAAGCAGGCTATGGTATGGTGCCGAGGCATAAAAGCCGGCACGTTGACAGAAAATGAGAGCGGATACACCTTTGTGTATGATACCAATTACTTGGCTTTGCCCAGTGCAGAGGCGGTGAGCCTGACTCTGCCATTGAGGGAGGAACCTTACCACGACAAGGTGTTATTCCCCTTCTTTGATGGACTGATACCCGAAGGTTGGCTCCTTGATATAGCCGAGAAGAACTGGAAGATTGATGCTCGCGACCGCATGTCGCTACTGCTTGCCTGCTGTAAGGACTGTATAGGTGCAGTAGGTGTGGAACCCATAACGATAGAGGAGGAATGAGGTTATGGCAAGATGTCTATATTGCTACAAGGAGTTGGGCGAGGGTGAAAAGGATTTTCACAAATCGTGCTCAAAGAAGATATTCGGTACACAAGGAGTGCCCGAGTTGCCCTATACGAGAGAGAACTTGACTGACCTAGCCCGACAGGTGATACGTAGTCAGACGACACTCACAGGCGTGCAGGCCAAACTCTCATTGGACATAAGTAAAAGTACGGAAGGTGGGGCGGGACGCTTCACTATCGTAGGTCTATGGGGACGCTATATCCTAAAGCCACAGACGGACCGATTTGCCAATCTACCCGAAGTGGAGGACCTCACCATGCATCTTGCCGAGTTGGCAAAGATAAAGGTGGTACCTCATAGCCTTGTGCGCTTTGCCGATGGTGAACTGTGCTATATCACCCGTCGCATCGATCGCACGGCAAAGGGTGAGAAGTGGGCCATGGAGGACATGTGCCAACTGACCGAACGACTGACCGAGCACAAGTATAAAGGTTCATACGAGCAGATAGCCAAGGCTATACAATGTTTCTCATCCGTGCCCAAGTTGGACATGGTCAACTATTGGGAACAGGTGGTGTTCTCATGGATTACGGGCAATGCTGATATGCACCTAAAGAACTTCTCGCTACATAGCAAGGAGCGGGGGATTTATATGCTGACACCGGCCTATGATATGCTGTCTACGACATTGGTGATGCCCGAAGATACAGAAGAATTGGCCCTGACCCTTAATGGGAAGAAGCGGAAACTGAAGAAAGCCGATTTCGTAACTGCCATGCAAGCATCGGGATTGGAAGGCAAGGTGATCGAGAACATCTTCAGTAAGTTCCTTCGTGTCAAGGATAAGTGGTTTGAGTTTATTGATATATCTTTCCTGCCCGATGAAATGAAAGAGGAGTATAAGAATATTATTGAGGGTAAACTGAACTTGTTGGGATAGTAGGAACAAGGTTTCGAGGAATAAGCATCA
>JAZONI010000177.1:0-31592 GCA_045654445.1 Bacteroidaceae bacterium
GGTGTTGAGCTTCATCACGGGTAGCGATGTGGTGATACTGAACAGCTTGGCGTAGGGGAATCGCTCGCGGGCCAACTCGAAAGTCTTCTTCTTGATGCGGCTGGCGAGTCCCAAACGGCGATACTCAGGGTCTACGATGAGGCCTGATGTTGCCACAAAATCGCCGTGGCTCCAGCTCTCGATATAGCTAAATCCGATTAGTTTCTCGCCATCAAGTGCCACTACAGCTTTGCCGCCATTGATCTTCTCGGCAATGTATTCGGGCGAGCGCTTGGCAATACCTGTGCCGCGCTGCAATGCTGACTCATAGATGAGCTGGCAGATGTATTCAGCATATACGGCATGCGAGGCATTGGCGTATTTTACTACAATCTTATTGGTATCCATATTGGAATGGTGTAAACTTAAATCAATCTTTTACCGTTAATTTGACCTATATTCTGTGAGTGCTGCAAAATTACATAAAAAAGAGACATATACAAACTTTTACCTAAAATTAGACAATGAATATGCAGACAATATGACGCAAATTCGAATAATAAATAGAATCACACGCATATTTATGCAGTTTGTTGCCTTATATAATGATGCGCAAGTGGCATTAATCTATAAGAGATTTGGGGATGTAAACACCCCCAAATCTCTTATAATGCAACCTTACTAAAGCAAATTAGAAGAAGAGGTAACGATTATCCTCAATCTGTCCTTTGCGATAAAGTTCGTTGATGATACTATTACTGTTAATATAGCGTGTTGCTGTAGCCTCAAGTGTTTGCTGTTCTGATGTAGCATCAAACTTAGCAGCACCCTCGTTCTTCTTCACAACCTGCAAGAAGTAGATACCTCCATTACCCTTGATAGGTGCGCTCAACTCACCTACTTCGAGGCTTGCTACAGAACCACTGAGAACAGGTTCGCTAGCAGGCACCTTACTTACATATGTAGGAGATGAGAAGCTTACACGATGCAAGGTGTCAGCCTTAGCGCCATTGAGAGCAATGGCCTCTTCCATTGTTTTTACCTTCTTGGCATTGGCAAGAATCATGTCAGCTTTCTTATCGTTAAGTGCTTGAACGCGGAACATATCGGCCATCTGCTCTGCAGGACGATAGCCTGCCTTGTTAACTTCTGCAAGGGCAAGCACCATGAGATGATCGTTTTCACCAGCCTCGAAGATCTGAGATACCTCACCCTTCTCTGCAGCAAAAGCCCAACGGAGTGCTTCACGAGTACCTTGTACACCACCAATAGTGTGTGCTGCATTGTTGAGTTCACTGATTGAGAGAACGCGGAATCCTGCCTCTTCAGCGTTAGCTTCGAGTTCTGCTAGTGTTTGGTTATCGGCTACGAATGCACTGAGTCTGTTGTAAGCAGCAGCATAGGTGTCATTGCTGAAATATACGGGACGTTTGATAACAGCTGCAGTATACTTCTCTACAGGGTTCTTGGTGTCTACTACCTCTACAAGGATATAACCACCGCCAAGCTCTATCTTTTTAATTTCCCCCTTCTTCATGCCAAAAAGAGTATTGAGATAGGTCGCATTGTCACCATTGATTGATGCACCCTCAAAATTTGAAGTAGAAATCCATACAGGGTCGTTAGGTTGGTTATATTTAGCAGCAAGATCTGCGAAACTATCCTTCTTCTTGCCTTGGCAAGCATTGTAGATGCTATCAGCCAAGGTAGCATCAGCTACTTGAATCTGACGATACTGTACAGAATCGGGAAGTTGTGTCTTAGCGAGAATACGGAATGCATTGTAAGTATCATCGGTCTGATTGTAATAAGGGCCATATACCGCATCCCCCTCTACAAATGAGAGACGTGACACGACATCTTCTGGGAGCGCTGCACTTGTCACAGGAACTTCAGAATAGGCTACTGCTGAATTAGCTAAACGAACAAGAGCACCAAGATCGTCAGTTGTTGCCATCTGTGCAGCATACTCACCAACCTCCTTCTCGAGTTCTTCGCGATCCGATTGGCTAGGAGTTACAGCCACATCGATATACTTCACGCTACGTGTTTCAGCAGGCATCTTATAAAGTTCCTTCTTTGCATTGTACAATTTCTTGATATCGGCAGTGCTTACCTTAACCAATGAGTCAGCCACGCTGTTATAAGGAACTACTACATAAGCAACCTCGGCATGACCATTGCGTGCATTGAAATTGTATTCAGCAGCTACGGGATTGCTGAGTTGTGCTGCGAGAACGAGGGCTTCATACTTCTGGATGAGAAGGCTGCTCATGAGATTACTCTCGATAAACTGCCAATAAGTATAAAGCTGATGATAGTAGTCTACGTATTCTGCAGGCATCACCTCCGCATCCATGTTAGCATAGTCTGCAAGGAATTTCATAAGGACATCGCGGTCAAACTGGCCTGTTGTCTGGTTACGGAAAGCCGATTGTGTCAACAAGGGATCAGTACCCTCATCTATAACGGCCTGCAGTTCTGCTGCTGTAACGGTAAGGCCCAACTTGGCTGCCTCAGCCTCAATAAGAGCATTGCTTACAAGAGTGCCCCAAACTTCATCCTTGACCTGTGCATTCTCCTCTTCGGTGAGTGAGTTGTTTCCACGCACGAAGTTGATTGCTTGAGTATACTCTTCAACCAACTGTTGGTAGGCTTGCGCTTCAATTTTTTTACCATTGATTTTACCTACATACTGTGAATTTTGATGAGGTTGAAGTGCTTGCCATGCATCGCCAGCGATGAAGGCAAAAAGAGCCAATCCGATGATGATTACCAGAAGTGCTCCATGTTTTCTGATTGATTGTAATGTTGCCATTTTGTATTATTTTTAGTTTGTTATTATTTTAAAATGATTTTGAGCGCACGAAAGTACGAAAAAAACCTTTAACAGCATAAAGAATTGGGCAAAAAATAGACTATTTATCGATTTTAAGTGTAATGAGTTCTATTTTGTTACTCTCGACTTTCAATATTTTGAATCGGAATTGGCCGATTTGAATGACTTCATGCATCTTAGGGAAACTCTTATAGTGGCAGAGGATAAGTCCGCCAATGGTCAAGTATTCATCAGAAATGGGAAGATCTATACCGAATTGTTCATTGATACGTTCTATCTCAAGACGCGCCGACAAGGTATATGTACCGTCCTCATTCATCTTAGCTATATAGTCGTCTACATCATGCTCGTCTTCAATCTCACCAAAAAGTTCCTCAACAATATCCTCAAGTGAAATAATACCTGCAGTTCCTCCAAACTCGTCTACGACAACGGCTAGTGATTTTTTCTTCTGCAGGAACTGTTCCATTAGCTTTTGGGCTTGCATGCTTTCTGGGACGAAGGGCATCTTGCAGATGTGATCTTGCCAATCAGAAGCATTCTTAAACATTTCCGAGGAATGAATGTAGCCGATAATATTATCTATACTGTCTTCATACACTATAATCTTGGAGAATCCTGATTCGACAAAGGTATGCATAAGTTCATCGGGAGTAGCATCTTTGCTTACAGCTTCTATCTCGGTACGATGAACCATGCAATCACGTATACGAAGGTTGGAAAAATCAAGCGCATTTTGAAATATCTTAACTTCGGTATCTACATCTTGCGCTCCATTACCTTGCTGTATACTCGACTGAATAAAATAATCGAGATCCATCTTCGTAAATGCTTTAGTTGAATTCTCTTTGTTCAGTTTGATGCCGAATACATGTAACACTCCTCGGGCACATGCAGTCGCAAATTTTGAGATAGGGTAAAGAATTACATATAAGAGATATGTCGGCAAAGCAAATAGGCGTAGAGTACCATTGGGATTTATCTTAAAGATGGTTTTAGGCAGAAATTCACCGACAACGAGAATGACTAAAGTAGAGATGACCGTGTCAGCAAGTAGCAAAAACAAAGGGTTATCTGTGATATGCGCGATAAGAAAACCATCAATGACACGAGCCATCATGATACCATAGACAACAAGGGCAATATTGTTTCCCACAAGCATTGTGGAAATATAATTATTGGGATTCTCGTAGAACACCGTCAATAGTTTTCCTGCTAGAGTACGATTACTCTTGTCCACCTCAAAACGCAATTTGCTAGATGAGACGAACGCAATTTCCATACCTGAGAAGAAGGCCGAAAAAAGCATTGACACGAAAAGGAATAATAGAGTGGAATCCATTCTGAAGGGAAAACTATACGATTGAATATCTATTAGATTGCATTATCAATACTGTCACTAGCAATACGTAGCGAGTCATTATTTATTGCCTCCTCCTTGATAGGGAAGATGCCTTGAGTGTTCTTTATCGTGTAATTGGTGAATTCCTGATTGGAGGTGAATCCTACACCTGTAATGATACGTTTTTGCTGTCTGATACGAATGTAAAGATCTGAGTATACTCTTTTCGTTTTCTGGTTCCAATAGAGAAGTTGAGTATCGAACTCCTCATCTTGCTCGTTTTCTATATGCACATTTCCACGAAGTTCCCATAACTCCTGCTTATCAAAATAGTAAGCAGTATCAGCTACGATAGTAGCCTCTATGCATAAGTCATTGTTGAATTTCTCAAGATAGATTCCTTGTTCAAAGGCCCAACGTGAAGGGTCTAGCCTATCATACACCTCCCATTCCTTGGTGATGATTTTATAGCGCACCACACCAGAGTCAGAGATATAGGTTGAAACACCGCGAGTTGTCATGACAGGCACCGAATCACGATTAGTGATAGCATCTGTCATTGGTTGCTTTTTCCTAGAGCAAGAGGGAAATAGAAACAGCATAACAATCATCATGCAGACGATTGTTATGCTATAGAGATTTATGTTTCTAGAGTGACCCAATTAACGGATTGTTGTTGATTCGTTAATAAGTCCACCAATGTGTACCTGATCGCCCTTCTTATAACCCAAGAAGAAGAGTTCCTCAATAGCAGGTGCATGTGTAGAATATGCAGCAATCATTTTGTTTGCTTCTTCAGCAACAGACTCGTCTACACGCTTAGCCTGATACAACTTGTCGAGCACAACAAAGTACTTGCAACTATTGAGATTGGCATCATCATTCCATTTGGGAGCAGCGGCATAGATGTTAGCAAGGAGAATGTAGTATGCTCCCTTGGTTCCATTGAGGCTAATGGCCTTTGTGGTATACCCCTTAGCCTTGCTCAGCTGCTTATCCGAGTTAAGAATAACGGCCGCCTTGTAGCAATATTCAGCCTTACCTGTAGAGGTTGTATCAAGTTCTATTGCCTGGTCAAAGAACTCGATAGACTTGGCGATATCACCACGCTTGAAGTAGCGATAAGCACATCCTGCTGCAGTTTCAGCAGTAGGTGCGATGTGATGTGCATACTCTGAAGCTGCGTAGTAGGCATTGGATTCGGTGCATGAGAGCATACCCATTACACTTACCACCTTCTTCAGATAGTCAAGGTTGTCCTTGTTCTCCTCAATCTTTGGGAGATAGATGGCTTCCAATTGGTCACACTCAGCAGCGCCACTATTGATGAAGTAAGCATCAACATTCTCTTTCGTATTAGCAACAGCCTTTACCAATGCTTCTTTTTGGCTTGAAGTGCTGTTATTCGCCTTTTCGGCGATAGCATTGATATACTCCGAAGATATGAGGTAGTCTTGAATGAACTGTTCACGATGAGCATCATCCTTCTTATACTTAGCCTGCGAAACCTTCATAAAATCACTGATGACATAGTATTGGTTGTTGCTCTTACCCGATTCCACAACCTCTTGAAGCATTTCGTAAGCCTTGTCGTTATCCATACCGGGATAGTAGGTTATATAAGAATGTGCCTTTTCGCCCTTAACGAAGAAATCTGTCCAAGGGCTCTTGCGGAGCTGGTTCAACTGCTCTAGATACTGAAGCTGTTGATCATAAACGGCCATCATCTCTTCAGCATATACCTTACGTTCTGCCACATCCTTGCTTGCAGCAATCAAATTCTTGAGGATAACAACACCATTGGTGTAAATACCATGCTGTGATACGGGTGCATCAGCAAATACCTTCTTCCAATAGGTATAAGCGTCTGTGTAACTCTTTGTTTTCAGGTAACTGCTGTAAAGGCTGAGGTTATTCAAGCAGTCAATACTATCCTGTCCGTGTCCGAAACGCGAACCATCTTCTACACCTTTCTGTGCCATTGCAACAGAAGAGGTAAATGCAACTAATGCAATAAGTGCTTTAATTCTCATTATTGTCTGTATATTTTTGGTTATTATTCTTCGCTTTTACATATAGACTATCTCAATCCATCAAAGTTTAATCTACATCAATACCATTATTGTACTTTCCACTTGTCGAACCAACTTTCGTTGAGTGATAGACCTATGCTCAGACGTAAATAGTTCTCTGTAATCATTCCTGGAGCATTGGGGCGTACATGTACGGCTTGTCCTGAAATGTTTACGATACTCTTACTGCCCCATTTGTTCATTATAGGGAGTCCTATGCCGACAGTTGCTCCATACTCTGTAGGACCTAACTGCTCTTCCACATAGTAATGCGCCGTTGATATATGAAAACCAGCACGATAACGTGCGCGGCGGAAGAGATTTCGGGTAATGCTCTCGGGGATATACTCAACACCAACCGATATACGTTGCGAGTCGGCGCCCTTCATACCGAAGAACTCAGTAACTCCATATTGTTGCACACTATAGTCGGCTGCAACTGTCAGTCGATTGTCGTAAGTGTATGATAAGCCAATGCCATAACCACTAGGGACGCTCATGGGAGTAGAGCGTAATGTATCGCTGCTTGTTATGGTAGAATTTGCCCCTATCATGTCTATGATATAGGTGTCATTGTCAATGCTATGTCCCAACTGGTAGGTAGCTCCCAATGTGACCCTACTTTTTCCGAAATGTGCTTGGTATTGAGCTCCAAAATCGGCTTTATAGGTCGAGATATCTGCGAGATATTGTTTGGTGCGTGTGCTGATAGAAGACTCGTTGTATTGGTTGTACACATAGTGATAAACCTCCCCGTACAAATAAGAGAAGTTGGCACCTACAGAGAAATTCTTGAAGGGGCGCCAGCCTAAACCAGTTATGACTTGACGGAGTCCTCCATTGCCATAATATCTGTTCGTGGTCGAAATAAGACCGTCTTCATCATCGCGAATGATTTGTGTGTTGCTGAAATTATAACCTATGTTCGAAAATGGCATGATGCCGATAGTCATTCCTAAGTTAGGCATTAGACGGAACTGCATGGCAAGATAGTCGAACGTAGTGTTGCGAGCATTCATCTTCACATCGCCTTCGGCGAAGTTCGTATTGTGTAGACTCACACCAATATCCATAAGAAAGGTGAGCGTGTCTACAGATGCATACGATGCAGGGTTAAGTAGGTTAATTTGGCTATTATTCTGCAAACCTATACCCGTGCCACTCATGCCTTTGTTTGCACCAACCTCCAAGGTAGACAATTGGCCGAATCCGTAGCGCGTGTAGGGAGAATTCATCCCGTTCTCAGCCCAAATAGGCAGAGTGAACGCCACGAAACTCAATATGGACAGTATCCTATATTTGTTCATTATTTAATCTTAATATTCGATTCAACCCTTTTACCACAAGCAAATTGTCTGCAAAGGTGCGATTTTTTACCCGATTATCCAAAAGAAACGCATTTCCACCTGTTAAAAAAACTAAAAGTTTAGGGTATTTAAGGGTATAAGCATGAATGTATCCTTCGATTTCATAATCCACACCTTGCAAAACCCCTTCACGGATGGCAGTTTCCGTTGTTTCACCAATGCTAGCACGACAGCCTTCTTTATCCACCAAAGGAAGTTTGCCTGTGTAGTGGTGCAAGGCCTTGAACCTCATCCCGATTCCGGGCGATATATTGCCGCCCAAGTAGAGGCCATCGGCAGTGACAACATCGTAGGTAATGGCGGTGCCGCTGTCAATGATTAGCAGGTCGCGCCCTGGTTCTTGCAGGCAAGCACCCGCAACGGCTGCCAAGCGATCAGGGCCTAAAGTTTCAGGAGTCTTGTAGGCAATACGAAAGGGCAGCTTCAACTTGGCCGACATTCTTAGACAAGGAAAGGGAAGAGCACTGATCGACGCCTCTATATTCTCTCCCAATGGGATTACCGACGATACGATAGCACATCTTATGTGACGTTCGCGTACCTTCTCCGCCAAGAGATAGGGCAATTCGTCATGCTCGGCATGGATGTGTTCAGCCAAGATGTCTCCATCAAAGAGAGCCACCTTGGCTGATGAGTTACCGATATCTATAATTAGTTGATACACGTTGACTTCTCGGTTTTATCCCAAAACTATCAACCTTGATACTTCTGCGATTGTTCGGCAATCCACGCGGCATCGTCGAAATAATCAATACGCATGGCATGGCGCACATCGGCCAGAGTGCTTGCTGCCACCTCACGTGCAGTTTCGCTACCACGCTTCAGGATATCGAATACCGCAGGGATATTCTTCTCCCACTCCTTGCGGCGTTCACGGATGGGGGTAAGCAGTTCTTCCAAGATTGCATAGAGGAATTTCTTGACCTTAACGTCGCCCAATCCGCCACGTTGGTAATGCGCCTTTAATTCATCGAGATTGTTGTAATCCGGCCAATACTTGGCAAAATGTTCAGGTTGGCAGAATGCGTCAAGGTATGTGAATACTGTATTACCTTCAATCTTGCCCGGATCCTCCACACGGATATGGTCGGGATCAGTGTACATGCTCATCACACGCTTACGCACCTCTTCGGATGAGTCTGAAAGATAGATACAGTTGCCCAATGACTTCGACATCTTAGCCTTGCCATCGGTACCCGGCAGACGCATGCAAGCGGCATTGTCGGGCAACAATATCTCGGGCTCAATCAAAGTGTCGCCATAGATACCATTGAAACGACGCGCAATCTCGCGGGCTTGCTCAATCATCGGCTGTTGGTCCTCACCTGCAGGGACGGTAGTAGCACGAAAAGCGGTGATATCTGATGCTTGGCTGATAGGGTAAGTGAAGAACCCTACGGGAATACTTGTCTCGAAGTTACGCATCTGGATTTCTGTCTTTACCGTCGGATTGCGCTGCAAGCGGCTCACGGTTACTAGGTTCATGTAGTAGAATGCCAGCTCGCAAAGTTCAGCAACCTGTGATTGGATGAAGATAGTACTCTTAGTGGGATCAATGCCACAAGCAAGGTAGTCGAGCGCTACTTCGATAATATTCTGGCGTATCTTCTCTGGATTGTCTGCATTGTCGGTGAGTGCCTGTGCATCGGCAATCATGATAAATATTTTATCAAAAAGTCCAGAGTTCTGCAACTCTACACGACGGCGCAGTGAACCCACGAAGTGTCCCAAATGTAGGCGGCCAGTAGGACGGTCGCCAGTAAGAATAATTTTTCCCATATCGTAATGTATCTTTATCTCTAAATTAGTAAGAGTTTGCAAAGATAGCGCAAACCAAGGGGAGAACAAAATAAATCAGTTCATTTTTGTGGGATATCGCATTTAGAGATCCGATTCCCCCTTACGACATTCACGTCTTAGAAACTGAAACTGCACTGCAAACCATAGGATTGATTTCGCACTGCATGTTGGTTGTCAATGATATTGGGACGTATCTGCACACTGAGATCATCGGTAATATCAAAGTTTGATAGTTCGGCATCCACGTATGCGTCGATGACAGAAAGGAGATATACACCAATGAAGCAGAATATGCTCATGTCACGTTGACGGCGATAGTTATCCTTACGGTTCTTAAAGATTCGCTTTAGATAATCTTTGTTTCCTTCCACATCATATCGTGGTGGTAGGAAGTCTTCATAACTGGCCGTATTGGGGTCATCGTCCATAATATCAAGGTAGGCTTGCGAATAGTCGCTATACATTTGGTTGTTCCAGTTAAGGGCGTAAGCGCAACCAAGGAATCCCCCATATACGACGGGAAGTTTCCAATATTTGTGGTTATATATTTGTCCTCCGCCAGGGAACACAATTGCCGACCATGTGGCTCTGTTGGGATCAGGAATGAATGTCTCTAAACGCTGTGCGCGGAGTTTATGACGCGAGACCTTCTGGACTGTATCTTTGGCTGCCGCTGTTACTGGTTCCTGTGCCTGTTCTTGGCCATCACTTATAATGTTTCTTTCTGACATTTTTAGCCGTGCCATGCCTACCACTTCTTGCGTGGTGCTGCGGTGCAGTGAGTCGGTAAGGCTAATTATCTGCGCCTGAAACAATGAATCCGTAGTCTGCTCCAGAGGGGATGCAGCAATCGTTGCGATACTACAGATATAGAGTACTGCAACGGCGAAAAGTCTTGAGATTTTTTTCAGGCTTAATGTCATTAGGCTTTCAGCTTATCTAATAATGCGATGATACGCTCCAGTTCCGTATCGTCTTTAAACGTAATGGCAATCTTCCCCTTTCCTTTAGTATTACAAGTGAGTTGAACGTCTGTTTGAAAGAATGTCGAAAGGTGCTTTTTCAATAACTCGTAGTCATTCGCAGGCTTTACAGTTGGCGATTTTTTGCCGCTTTTATTCTTTTTGACAATTTCCTCCACTTTACGTACCGAATAGCCAAGGATTTGTATGTCCTGAAAAAGCTGTATCTGTTCCACCGGATTGTCGAGTGCGAGCAGTGCACGTGCATGGCCCATATCGAGTTCACGATTCTTGAGCGCCACCTGGATTTGTGCCGGTAATTTGAGCAATCTCAGATAGTTGGCGATGGTCGTACGCTTCTTTCCTACGCGTTCGCTTAAGCGTTCTTGGGTGAGGTCGTACTCTTCGAGTAGATGTTGGTAGGCTAGAGCGATTTCCATTGCGTTTAGGTCTTCGCGCTGTATGTTTTCGATGAGTGCCATTTCCATCACATTCTCATCGTCTGCAGTGCGTATATAGGCGGGTATCGTGGTCAGTCCAGCCAATTGAGACGCACGGAAACGACGCTCACCAGCGATGATCTGATAGGTGTCGTCCTCCATCTTTCGCAACGTGATGGGCTGAATGATACCTATCTCTTTGATTGAGTCGGCCAACTCCTGTAGTGCTTCGGGGTCAAATTCGCGACGTGGCTGTTTAGGGTTAGCCTTGATTTTACTAATCGCGATCTCGCTGATTGATGACGACCCCTCTGTCTTTACCGTATCGGTAGAGATGAGAGCATCAAGTCCGCGGCCCAGTGAACCATATTTCTTTTGTACTGCCATATGCTAGTGTTGTATGGATATGCAATCCCTGTTCGTTTAATTTTTCCTAATAATTTCTTGGGCAAGTGCCAAGTAGTTCTGCGCTCCCTTCGACTCTGCATCGTAAAGGATAGCAGGTATGCCGTGACTGGGAGCCTCACTGAGTCGCACGTTACGCTGGATCACAGTGTCAAACACCAGTTCCTGGAAATGGCGGCGCACTTCATCATACACTTGGTTGCTCAAGCGCAAACGTGAGTCATACATCGTTAGGAGGAATCCCTCAATGCTCAATGCCGGGTTGAGTTTTGACTTGATGATTTTTATCGTATTGAGCAATTTGCTGATACCTTCCAAGGCAAAATATTCACACTGCACGGGGATAATCACCGAGTCTGCGGCTGTGAGCGCATTTACAGTGATAAGTCCCAATGAGGGCGAGCAGTCAATGAGGATGTAGTCATATTCTTTTTCTAGGGCATTGAGCATACGCTTCATCACCGTTTCGCGACAGTCCAGGTTGAGCATTTCAATCTCTGCGCCTACAAGGTCGATGTGTGAAGCGATAACTTCCAGTCCCTCAATGTCAGTGGTGTAGATGCCTTCGTGGGGGTCACGCCCATCAATAAGGCATTCATAGATAGAGCAGTCCACACTTTGGATGTCTACTCCCAATCCTGATGAGGCATTGGCCTGTGGATCGGCATCGATGAGCAGCACTTTCTTTTCCAATGTGGCCAACGATGCAGCAAGGTTGATGGCGGTAGTTGTCTTTCCTACGCCCCCTTTTTGATTGGCTAATGCGATAATCTTTCCCATTTCTAATATTTACTTACTAATAATAAGTTGCGAAGTAAATAATAAACATCCTAATTCTCCTAATGAATTCTCCTAAAAGTTGTAAAAATGTGGAAAACTTGCCTGTTTGGTGGAAAACTTATGGAAAAAACAAACTCCAAATGCTAAAATAAGTAGAGTATACCCCCTCCCGACTTCTTCCTTATTTCTTTAGTTCAATTCGGAATGTCGTGCCCTTATTCAGCTCCGAGTTTTTCACATAGATTCGTCCCTTGTGATAGTTTTCAATGATACGCTTGGCCAAAGACAGTCCAAGCCCCCACCCTCTCTTCTTGGTGGTGAAGCCAGGTGAAAAGACACTGTTGAAGTGACTTTTCTGAATACCTTTTCCCGTATCAGCAATGTCGATATATACGCGTTCGTTGGTTTGTGTGACATGAAGGGTTATTTCTCCTTCGCCATCCATCGCGTCTATGGCGTTTTTGCAAAGGTTCTCAATCACCCATTCGAAGAGCGAACTACAGATGCGCACCATAATGGGGCGTTCGGGCATGATACAACGAATGGTTATATGCTCAGAAGATCGATGGCTGATGTAGTCGATTATGCGGGATAGGGCGTCATTCAAGTTCTCGGAAGTCGTTTCGGGTAGCGAACCTATTTTTGAAAAGCGTTCAGCAATAATCTCCAGACGTTTGACATCCTTGCTCATCTCTGGGATAAGATCATCACCAGGGTATGTTGAGCGCAGAATTTCAGTCCAGGCCATGAGCGATGATATGGGAGTTCCTAATTGATGAGCTGTTTCTTTGGATAGTCCCACCCACACACGATTTTGCTCAGAACGTTTCATGCCAAGCAAAGCGAAGAGCGCAATCAAGAGAAAGACCATGAAGACAACAAACTGTATATAAGGATATATCTCCAGGCGTTTGAGCATCAATGAATCATCATAGCATACCTCATAGTAGTGATCAGGTTCATCGAAATTCATACGGATGATGTTTCCCGCATCCCGCATAGCTGCTGCCCTCCTCATAAGATATCCTAAGGTATCAACTTCGTGGACACGTATATTGCTATGAATCTCGATGCCTCCCTTTTCATCAAGTACGATTACAGGTATTGTATTATTACTTTTGATGACAGCGAGCACAAGACTTAAATCTGTATTCTCATCGGCATTGTTAAAGGAGCGCATGGCTTCGGCCCATATTTCCATACGTTTCGTCTCCTCACGTTCGAGATCGCGTACCAGATGGTTCGAGAATATCAAAGATGCCACTCCGAGCGATATGGCCAGCCCAATAAGGGCAATCTTAACAGTTCGTGCACGGTTAATCCATTCCATAATATATATAGGTAATCGTTACCCTTATTAACGAGAATAAGCAAGAATTAGTATAATAGCACATCTTTTCGAATGTTTTTTGCTAAAAAAACGAACAATTGTTTGGAAGTAATTCAAAAAAGCCATACCTTTGCACCGCAATTCAAAAGGATGGCGGGATAGCTCAGCTGGTTAGAGCGCATGATTCATAATCATGAGGTCCCCGGTTCAATCCCGGGTCCCGCTACAAAAGAGAGCAAATTTGCTCTCTTTTTTTTGTGCCACACAAAGGCGACAATCCAATTTGACATACGTTTCGTTTTTTCTTGCATGAAAATGCCGGGCAAATTTCCCTATTCAACGAAATATATATATCTTTGTCGTGACAAAACATAAAAGTACAAATCAAAAACGATAACATTATGGCAGTACAGATTACAGACAGCAATTTTGAGGCTTTGCTCGCTGAGGGCAAACCCGTAGTAGTAGATTTTTGGGCTACATGGTGTGGTCCCTGCAAGAAAATCGCTCCCGATATCGAGGCACTCGCTGAGGAGTATGAGGGACGTGTCATCATCGGCAAGTGTGATGTTGACGACAACGACGAGCTGACATCAAAGTTTGGCGTGCGCAACATCCCGACTGTGATTTTCATCAAGAACGGCGAAGTTGTAGACAAGACCGTAGGTGCTGCTACCAAGGCTGCATTTGCAGAAAAGATAGAGGCTTTGCTTTAATCCCTAACAGAAAAGTACAGAAATACTATGAACGACGAATTCCTCATGGATGACCTCGATGACGACAAGACCGTAGAGTTTATCCGCAACTATTTACCCCAAGAGCTCAAGGAGAAGTTCACCGACGATGACCTTTATTATTTCATAGATGTCATTGCCGACTACTATTTCAGCAGTGGTTTGCTCGACGCCAAGCCCGATGCTGACGGTTGTGTTGAAATAGACACCGATAAAATCGTGGAGTATATCGTCAAAGAAGCCAAGAAGGATAAGATTGGTGATTTCTTGGCCGAGGACATCGCGCTTGTAGTACAGGCCGAGATGGAGTATGGCAACAGTCTTGGTCAAGTAGACTAATATAGGGTATATCCTACAAGAATAAAGGGGAAGCGAACACTTCCCCTTTACTTATATATATAATAGACATACTAGTTTCTGGGAGCTACAAAACGGTAGAGATTGCATCCTACAAAATTACCGGTTACCAAGCAGGGATAAAGCACAAGCACCTCAACCAAGTGACTGCCAGTATATGATACTGGTACGGCGAGGTAGTAGAAGGCATCGGCCAAGCAGTGAGGGAACCCACAGTTGATGAATAGAGGTACACCGAAGAGCAATGCCAGCATCTTGCCTTCACGGGCAAAGGTCACTACGGTAGTCATGATAAATCCACAGCCTATGGCGAGCAGTCCTGCACGCAAGGGTCCTAAGGCGATACGGCCCTCAAGAATCTTCTGTGCAGCAGCGCCCAGTTCCATGGGTGACAGACGACTGAGCAATGCCACGAGAAAACAACCTGTAATATTTCCCGCCAGGATAAGGAGCAACTTACCGATGGCGCTGAGCCAGCAACTGCGTCCTTGTTCATCACGCAAGGGAACAAAGCCCGCAGTACCTGTATAGAGAGGCAACTTGTAGTTTACTACGGTGAGCAATCCAAAAGAGAAGAGTACGGCTCCGATAATGTTTGTGTACGCCAAATAGCCCCAACCGGCGATACCAACAGCGATTCCCGAGAGGATGGCCGAGCGGAAAGTGTTTATCTTCATAAATAGGTTCTACTTATTTGTTTCATGTTTGTATTTCAGCGTGCAAAGGTACGTATATTCTACGATTTTTACTATTTTTGCAAAAGAAACTATAAAAAGTAATATATAGCCATGCTTATTCCTCCCCACAAAGACCCAATGGGTGCAGCCATTGCAGACTATCACCGTACTGGCCGTGCAGGCACCTTGCGCGTGTTCTCCTCTCAGTTTGACGAAGATGAAATACCTGTTTCACAGCTCTTCCGCACCTATGATGAGATGCCTGCAATCGAGCAGAAGGCATTGATGCTGGCCCAAGGCCGTATCCTTGATGTCGGAGCGGGTAGCGGATGCCATGCTTTGGCCCTGCAGGAGATGGATAAAGACGTGACGGCTATCGACATCTCGGAACTCTCTGTCGATGTAATGCGCAAAAGAGGGGTGTGCGACGCTCGTGCCATAGACCTGTACGACGAGCGACTCACCGACACCTACGACACTATATTACTCCTCATGAATGGTTCGGGCATTATCGGCAACATGGAGGGCATGGAGCGCTTCTTTATGCGCATGAAACGGCTGCTCAGCCCCCAAGGATGTATCTATATGGATTCGAGCGACTTAAAGTACCTGTTCGAAGAGGAGGACGGCTCATACCTCATCGATATTGCCGGTGACTACTATGGCTTGGTCGATTTCCGCATGCAATACAAACAGGTCAAGGGCGATGCTTTCGATTGGCTATACATCGATTTCGACACACTGTCTTACTATGCCGAGCAATACGGATTCCGTGCCGAGCGCGTATGCGAAGGCGAACACTACGACTATTTGGCCAGGCTTGTGGCTGTCGAGCGATAACTATCGCGCTTTACTCTCCAGACTTACTACACGGCTCCCATCGGGTTGCTCCTCAATGGTGACACATACCGTCTCCTCGGGGAGCAGTTCCTCTATGAGTTCAGGCCACTCGATGAAGCAGAGTCCGCGACCATAGAAATAATCCTCATACCCCATATCATAGACCTCGGCCAAGCGTTTGATGCGATAGAAGTCGAAGTGGTAGATAGGACGTCCAGCAGGGGTATCATATTCATTGACAATGGCAAAGGTAGGCGAATTAACGACATCTGTCACCCCCATAGCCTCACACAAGGCTTTGACAAAGGTTGTCTTTCCGGCTCCCATAGAACCGTAGAAGGCAAAGATACGACTGTCGCCCATATGTGCGATAAATTCTTGTGCTGCGGCATGGATGTCATCCAATGTCTTTATGTTTATTTGCATAGTCTTGTCTTTATGTGGAAGCACAATACTGCGTTTGTTGAATCTCTAGATCTTTTTGCTATCTCTTCTTTGGGGTCAAGGTAATTAAGGGAATGATCATCTCCTCCATAGATATACCGCCGTGTTGGAACGTGTCACGATAATACGACACATAGTGGTTATAGTTGTTGGGGTAGGCAAAGAAGTTGTCGCCCCAAGCAAAGATGTAGGCAGTGCTCACGTTGGGCGAAGGAAGAAACACCTTGCGCGGGTCTTTTATCTCGTAGACCTCGCGTGGGTTATAACTGAGGTTCTTACCCAACTTATACCTTAGGTTGGTATTTACATTACGGTCTCCGACAACCTTAATAGGATTGTCCACACGTATGCTTCCATGGTCGGTAGTGATGACCACCTTATAGTCACTCTCTGCCAACAGGGCAAACAGGTCCTTGAGTGGCGAGTGACGGAACCACGTCGCCGTCACTGATCGGTATGCCGCTTCGTCATTGGCCAGTTCGCGCAACGTCTTCGATTCGGTGCGGGCATGGCTGAGCAAGTCGATAAAGTTGACCACCACTACGTTGAGGTCGTAGTGGCCAAATTGCTTGAACTGCGCCACTAGGCGCTCGGCTCCCTGTGCATCGTTAATCTTATTGTATGAGAAGGTGTCGCGGCGGCGATAGCGTTCTATCTGTGTCTGTATCAGTGGGGCCTCATTGAGGTTCTTGCCCTCTTCCTCGTCTTCATCGACCCATAGGTCGGGAAACATCTCGGCAATCTTGTTAGGCATAAGCCCCGAGAAGATAGCATTGCGGGCATATTGTGTTGCCGTAGGCAATATGCTATAGTACAGTTCTTCGTCACAGGTAAAGCCATTGCCCAATTCGCGGCTCAGCACTTTCCATTGGTCGTAACGGAAGTTGTCGAATACGATAAGGAACACCTTCTCTCTCTTGTCGAGCAGAGGGAAGATACGGTCACGGAAAAGGTAAGGCGACAGCAACGGACGAGCCTCTTCGCTCATCCAGCCCTCGTAATTCCTGCGTACGAATCGGGCAAAGAGATTATTGGCCTCCTCCTTCTGCATACGCAGCATCTCACTCATGTTATTGTCGGCATGTTCCAGCTCCAACTCCCAATACACCAGACTCTTGTACACCTCTACCCAGTCTTCATATGTCGCCGCATCGTTGATTTGCATCGCTATGCGTCCCATGTTTTGTTGGTAGTTGGTATTGGTGGCCTCGGTGATGATATCCTTCTTGTGGATGTTCTTCTTCAACGTGAGCAATATCTGATTGGGATTGACAGGTTTGATGAGATAGTCGGCAATCTTGGCTCCGATGGCTTGGTTCATGATGTCCTCCTCCTCGCTTTTGGTCACCATCACCACGGGTACGGTAGGTTGCACCTCCTTGATGAGTGTCAGCGTCTCCAGCCCAGTGAGGCCAGGCATATTCTCGTCAAGCAAAATGAGGTCGTAGTTACGCTCGCGGCAACGATCGATGGCGTCACGTCCGTTGGTGGCCGTATCGATGTCATATTCCTTCCCTTTGAGAAAAAGGATATGGGCACGCAAGAGTTCTATCTCGTCGTCAATCCAAAGCAGCGTTCCGTTCTTGCTCATAATTGTTTCCTATAATAATGTGCAAAGATACGTATAAACGAACGAGAAATATCAAGCTTGCTCGAATATTTTTCGCCATGAGTGCAAGTATCTTCGAGATTTATCTCAAAGATACGTATAAACGAACGAGAAATATCAAATCTCAACGAGTGAATGTAGAGAAAATGCTTGTATTTTCTATACTGAGCGAGGCCTTAAAGACGATAAAGACTGATGAACAGAGTTCCCATTTGCGCCACTGAAGCTGAAAATAGAAAAAAAAGCGATGTAGATTTTGCCGTATCCATAGGTTTCACTAACTTCGCTCCGAAAAACAAACCAATAAATAAAGAGACTACAATGAAGAAGCAAATCAACACATCAGCCGCTCCCGCGGCTATCGGCCCTTATAGTCAGGCTATCGAGGCCAATGGTATGGTGTTCGTAAGCGGACAGTTGCCCATCGACCCTGCAACAGGCGCATTCGCCGAAGGCGGTATCAAGGGACTCACCCGTCAGTCACTCACTAACATGAAGAATATCCTTGCCGAGGCAGGACTTACCATGGACAATGTAGTGAAGACCACCGTATTCCTTGCCGATATGGCCGACTTTGCCGAGATGAACGAGGTGTATGCCACCTTCTTTGAGGGAGTGTGCCCTGCACGCTCAGCCGTCGCTGTAAAAACACTTCCCAAGGAAGCACGCGTAGAGATCGAGTGCATCGCTGTGCGCTAAAGCTCTGTGCTGCTTGAGTTAAGGCCATTTCCCTTTTGGGAGATGGCCTTTTTACATATTGTTTGACACTTTATCACCAAAAGGCTTTGTTCTTGTGTTAAATTCTCCTTACTTTGTGCGTGATATTAATCTTTGTATATCAAACTTAACTTATTTATAACGACATGATGAAAAAAATCTTTACTCTAATCGCTTTATTTGCCACCACCTGTGTGGCTATGGCACAAACACTAAATGTGTATGAATGGAAGAATGGCATGGTGAATGTGCGCAGCGCGTCCGACATTGACAGCGTGACCTTCTCGTTGCCCGAGATCCCTGTTGTCCTAACAACCGAAAAGGTCGAGGCCACATCGAACAGCATAGTTGTTACCTTTATGGTTACGACAAGTATAAACTTCAACAGCATCGAGGTCGCATCGGAGCAAGGCGTGTGCTACAGCACAACGGAGGAATTGCCCACCTATGATGACAACACGGCGAAGTTTGGTACATTCAGCACGGGAAGTTGTAGTGTGACCATCTCCGATGTCACCCCATCAACCACCTACTATTGTCGTCCATACGCGAAGATAGGCAATGAGATATACTATGCTTCAGGCTCTACCCAAGTTAACACACAAGAAGAAAGTGTGTCAAGTCCTTCCCTCGTGGGCAGATGGGTACTGGTAGAATGGGGGTCTGGTATTGGTATAGATGAAATGGAAGAAGCTCTGGGAGAAAAGATTACCCTGGAATTGGAATTCAGTGCAGATGGTGTATACTCTGGTTTCATAAATGGTGAAAAGATGGGCGAATCAACATATTCATTCAATGAAGATACAGGCGTGCTGTTCATGGGCGAGGGTGGAGATTTTGATTATACAAAGATCAACTTCATCAATAAGGACAAGTTCAAGATGTATCCAGTAGGTGAATATGACAAATACGATTCAGAGGAATATTCACAAACCTTCGAACGAGTGAAGTAGTAGCAACGTAATAAGAATCAACACATATAAATATATACAGTTGCGCACGACACGGACTAAGTGCCTTTTAGGAAATGAAAGACAATTTTTATCATTCCTTACCAAGATTGGTGGTTGCAGTCCTTCTGTGTATGGTTTCTGCAATCAATGCATTGGCCGATGAGGGAGTCATCCTCACATTGAATAGTGGTCAGGAGGTTGGTTTCTTGTTCACAAGAAGACCTAGTATCATTACTTCTGACACAGCACTCACGATTTCTACTGGCGACGGCCAGGAAGTCAGCTATGACTATGCCGAGGTGCGTAGCATCAGATTGGGTGCAATCATCGAAACTGGACTTGACAAAACACCAGCGCAAGAGCCTACTAGCGTAACCTTCAAGGTAGACGACAGCATGCTCAACGTCTATAACCTACCTGTCGGTGTGAGCGTAAGCATCTATACGCTGAATGGACATTGCTTAGCGACACAAAGCCAAACAACAGATGGTGCAACAATGAGTATTCCCTTAAATGGTAAAGGAGTGCTGGTGGTACGTACCAGCAACGGCATCGGTTACAGGATCTTGAATCAATAAATTCCCAATGAGGACAATCAGCAGTGTATTTCGAAAGAATAGCACTGCTGATTTCTTTTTATTGCTGTTCGATAAACTCTAAAACTCAGAATATACTCAGCACCCCCTCCGTTTCGTTTCACTTCACTCGTCCCCCTGCCAGGGGGACAGTGCAGGACAGTGCTGACGGCTAAAGCTCACCTTTAAGGATGGGTGCTTGGCAAAGAAGGCCAAACTTCCGCACCTCTTTAGCTGATGCGTCGCGGTGTATTGTCGGAGAGCACTTGGTGCACAATCTCCGCTACCATCTGCTTCAGTTCGTCGATAAACTGCTTGGCGTCGTAGCGGCGTGCTTCAATCTCTCGCAGGCGTTTCTCCCAGATACCGGTGAGTTCGGCACTCTTGAGCAGCTCTTCGCGGATAAGGCTGATGAGCTCGATACCCGTAGGTGTAGCCACGAGGCTCTTGCGCACCTTGGTTACGTAGTTGCGTTTGTAGAGGGTCTTGATGATTTCGGCGCGTGTGGCAGGGCGGCCTATGCGGTTCTCCTTCAGGGCTTCGCGCAGCTCCTTATCATCTACAAACTTACCCGCCGTCTCCATGGCCTTGAGCAGGGTTCCCTCGGTATAGGGCTTGGGCGGCTGGGTCCACTTCTCCATCAGCTCGGGCAGGTGGGGACCGCTCTCACCCTTGGAGAATTGACAATTGACAATTGACAATTGAGAATTGTTGCCTTCATCGCTGGAGGTATTTTCATCGTCGGAGTCGTTAGTTTTCAATTTTGAATTTTCAATTTTCAATTCGTGATCAAACACCACTCTCCAGCCAGGCTCTACAATCTCCTTTCCTGAGGTACGGAAAGGGAGGCCGTCAACATCGCCCAGCACGGTGGTGGTGCGCACCTTACAATCGGGATGAAACACGGCAATGAAGCGGCGTGTGATAAGGTCATAAACCTTCTTCTCTATGTCGCTGAGCGCTCCGGGTGCTACGCCGGTGGGGATGATGGCATGGTGGTCGGTCACCTTCTTGTTGTCAAACACCTTCTTCGACTTCAGCAAGGGGCGGCCATGCAGGGGGGTGATGTATTGCTGATAGTCGCGCAAGCCCATCAGTATCTGTGGACACTTGGCGTAGACGTCATCGCTGAGGAACTTGGTGTCTACACGAGGGTAGGTGGTCAGTTTCTTCTCGTAGAGCGACTGCACGGTTTGCAGAGTCACATCTACGGGGATATTGAACTTCTTGTCACACTCGGCCTGCAGCTCATTGAGGTCAAACAGCTGTGGGGGCAGCTCCTTACCATCCTTCTTGATTACCGAGGTGATGGTGAAGGGTTTGTCCTTGATGCGTTCGAGGATGCTCGTACCCTGCCCGGCATTGGCAATAGGCTCAAGCCCAATGTTCTCTGCTTCGGCCTTGCGCCAGGCCTCGCTCATGTCGAAGGGTTGCCCCTTCTTCTCGGCGGCCTCTTTCTTCTTCTCCAAATCGGCCATCAGGTCTTCGTCGCTGCGCTTCATGATGGCATTGAAGGTGACGCCTCGGTAGAGCGTCTTGAGTACCCAGTATTGCTGGGACACGAAGTTCTCGATCTCTTGCTGGCGTTTTACGATGAGGGCAAGGGTGGGTGTCTGTACACGCCCTATGGAGAGTACCTGACGGTTTTGGCCGTACTTGAGCGTGTAGAGGCGGGTGGCATTCATGCCCAGCACCCAGTCGCCGATGGCGCGGCATAGGCCTGCTTCGTAGAGCGACTGCTTGTCCGATGCATCCATGAGCTTGGCAAAGCCTTCGCGTATGGCCTCATCGGTAAGCGACGATACCCACAGGCGCTTCACGGGACACTTGGCCTCGGCCTTCTGCATCACCCATCGCTGTATGAGCTCTCCCTCCTGGCCGGCATCACCGCAGTTGATGATCATGTCGGCCTTCTGCATCAGGCCTTTGATGATTTCAAACTGTTTCTCGATGCCACGGTCATCGATGAGCTTGATGCCGAAGCGGGGGGGTATCATGGGCAGGCTACCTAGCGACCAACCCTTCCACTGGGGAGTATAGTCGTGCGGTTCCTTCAGGGTACACAAGTGACCGAAGGTCCAGGTTACCTGGTAACCGTTACCTTCCATATACCCATTACGTTGGGTGTGTGCACCCAGCACGTTGGCGATATCTTTTGCTACACTTGGCTTCTCCGCTATACAGACAATCATTTCTCGTAATCTACAATTTGACTAATTACAATTTACAATTCCTTTGGCTAAATGGTACGTCCAAGACTTTTCGGACCGCGAAGTTACATCTTTTAATTAAGAATAAAAAACATTTTCGAGTGGAATGCTGTTACTTCAGCGTAACTTAATGTATCGTGATATGAATGTGATTCAACTGAACGAAGATGATTTTCTGCGTGTGATTGCAGACTATCGCAATCCGCATGGCGAATGGAAATACCAAGGCAACCGACCAGCCATCGTGGACTTCTATGCTACATGGTGCGGCCCATGTCGTGTGCTGGCGCCCATACTTGAGGAGATTGCTTCGGCTTACAGGGAGGTGCTTGATGTATATAAAGTGGACGTAGATGCGTGTGAGGCTGTGGCCGATGCCTACGACATACGTTCCATACCGACAACCCTCTTCATCCCCATGCAAGGGCGACCTGTAAAGATGGTGGGTGCCATCAACAAGCATGAGATAGAGAGACAGATAAAAGAGGTGTTGCTGAAAAACCGTTACCACCATGCAGAAATATAGATGTACCGTATGCGATTGGGTATACGACCCCGCAGTGGGAGATCCCGATCATCATATCGCCGCAGGGACACCTTTCGAGGAGTTGCCCGACGACTGGACCTGTCCCCTCTGTTTTGTAGGCAAAGAGGATTTCGAGCCCTACGACGGATAGGGAGTCGTGACTCCCCTACCCCTACCGCAAAGGTTGTACACGGGAAGATTACCAGGACTAGAACGAAGGACTAGTCTTTTGAGAAATCTGAACGATGCACAACCTTTGTGTATTAAGTAAAAATGGTTACCTTTGCAGAAGAAAAAGATGAAATACATGAAAGTCGAACTTAAAGTACAGGATTTGCTGCAGCGGGCATCGAACGACAAATACTACATCGCCCTGCTGCGTGAGAAGGAAGGCACCCGTAGCCTCCCCATCCTAGTAGGTCTGCTCGAGGCACAAGCCATCGCCATGTATCTCAAAGAAGTGTCCACCGAGCGTCCCATGCTGCATGACCTCCTGGCTGGTATGGCCAATGCCTTTGACATCTGCATCAATGAGGTATACATATATAAAGTCCAGAATGGAGTGTTCTACTCATACCTCGTGTGTGAGCAACACGGACAGGCGGTCAACGTAGATGCCCGCACCTCAGACGCCATAGCCATAGCGCTGCATCAGGGACGCCCCATCTATATCGACGAGGCACTGCTCAACGCCCAATGCATGCGCGACGAGGGGGGAGGTGCCTACTCCATGCCCATCACCGTGATGAATACCGAGGTGCTGCGCGGCGTGCTGCAGACGGCTATCGAACGCGAAGACTACGAGCTGGCCGCCCATCTGCGCGATGTGATACGCGAGAGAGAAAATGAGGGTTCCCTCTAACTCCCCCACGGGTGAGGATTCCGAGCCAAAGAAGACTTTATTATAAATAGAATAAAATACAAATTACCACTACCAAAGATCCCGCGAAGCCTGATTCCCCTCCCTTGGGAGGGTTAGGGAGGGTCTTCATTCATAATTATGCACCTGTTCTATACCCCCGACATTGCTACTACCCTTGAGCTCCCCCAGGAAGAGGCAGCTCATGCTCTCCGTGTGCTCCGCCTCACCGAAGGCGACGAGGTGATGCTCACCGATGGTAAAGGCTCGTTCTACCGGGCCGAGATTGATATGATAAGCGGCAAGCGCTGCTATGTACGCATCACGGAAACGACCACGCCTGCTCCTCTGTGGCGCGGACATCTCCACCTCGCCATGGCTCCCACGAAGAATATGGACCGTATCGAGTGGTTTGCCGAGAAGGCTACCGAGATCGGCTTCTCCGAACTCACCTTCCTCGACTGCCGCTTCTCAGAGCGCCGTGTGGTCAAGACCGAGCGCGTGGAGAAGATACTCGTGTCGGCCATGAAGCAGTCGCTCAAGCCTACCCTGCCCATCCTGAATGGCATGACCCCCTTCGACAAGTTCATCGCCCAGCCCTTCGCGGGGCAGAAGTTCATCGCCCACTGCTATGAGGGCGACAAGGAACCCCTGATGCAAGCTCTCACGCCCGGCGAAGATGCCCTCGTGCTCATCGGTCCCGAAGGCGACTTCAGCCCCGAAGAGGTCGAGAAGGCTATTGCCAACGGCTTCCGCCCCATCACCCTCGGCAAGTCGCGCCTGCGCACCGAGACAGCAGCCCTTGTGGCCGTACATGTCATGAACTTGAAGAATTCTGAATTTGGTGAATAATTTTATTTGGTAATGATATAGATGTAGTCCAAAAACGCAGTTTGTCATGTTGAACGCAGTGAAACATCTCGCAAATGTCTCTCGCAAAGTTCGTGCCAACGAGCGAAATGCAAACTCGTCTACAAACTCTCAGCCAAGCTAAAAGTTAAACATAAAGTTCCTGCGCGGGATCCTTCGTCGCTACGCTCTGTCAGGATGACAACATCGCAGAAAAAACATTCTTGGACAACTGCTATATTATTGCTTTCAATTTTCATTTTTTAATTTTCAATTCAATAGCGTGCGTTACTTCATCACCCTCTCCTACGATGGCACAGCCTATCATGGCTGGCAGATACAGCCCAACGGCATTTCTGTGCAGGAATGTCTCGAACAAGCCCTCACCACACTCCTACGCGAAGACACTGCAGTGGTCGGTGCCGGACGCACCGATGCCGGCGTGCATGCCCTGAAGATGATTGCCCACTTCGACACCAGACAAGCCGTCGATTGTGCACGTCTCGTTGATAAGCTCAACCGTCTGTTGCCACAAGATATCGCTGTGCAGCAGGTACAGCCCGTGAGCCCCGATGCCCATGCCCGCTTCAGCGCCACCTCACGCACCTATCATTACTATGTCTCTACGGCCAAGGACCCCTTCAGCCGCCATCGTGCCATGCGCCTTTTCCATGCGCCCGACTTTGAGCGGATGAACGAGGCCGCCCTTCGCCTCTTCGACTATATCGACTTCACCAGTTTCAGCAAGCTCCACACCGATGTGGCCACCAACAACTGCCGCATCATGCAAGCCCGGTGGGAGCAGGTCGCCGAGCATGAGTGGCGCTTCGTCATCCAGGCCGACCGCTTCCTGCGCAACATGGTGCGTGCCGTCGTGGGCACACTCCTCGAGGTGGGCCGCGGCAAGATGACCGTCGACGAGTTCTGCCAGGTGATCGAGAAGCGCGACCGCTGCAGCGCCGGCACCTCCGTACCCGGCCACGCCCTCTTCCTGGTCGATGTGGGTTACCCTAAAGGAATTTTCCTATAACAGATATTCCCCTTAGAAAAAGAGAACTTTCCACATCGACGAAACCACAAACAATATAACGAACTGAAAACAGGTTCACTTTGCCCACACTAAGTCTAATAGACGAAAATAATAGTAAGTAAAACAGTATAATCTTCGTCAAGTCAAAAAAAATAGCGTATCTTTAGCTTGCTTTTGCAAGCTGAACCTTTAGGTCGACGCCTGCAGGGGCTGAAGTCAAATTAGGCTGCACCACGGAAATACCCAAATAAATTTGTCATTTCTCTCGGTTTACCTTCGTTCTCTTCCTGTTCGCTCGCTGAAAGAGTGCAAGCAATCTTGACTCTTGCTTGCTCATGTGTCAGTTGCAGTATCTTTAGCCTGCAGCAGGCTTTAGTTAGGCTGCGGCTCGGAAACGGAGTTCGCTGGCTGCAGGGAAAAGCAACCTTTAGGTCGACACCCGAAGAAAATCGTAGGGGCTTAAGTCCAATATTCAAATAAATTTAATCATGTTGAATCTCTTCCTCGCTCAATTAAGAAAAAACGAGTTCTTTCTTAATATTCACTCGTCGAAATTTGATATTTCGCTCGCCTTGCACTAACTTTATTCACTCGTTGATGAAGATACGCTGCACCTCGGAAATACCCAAATAAATTTGGCATTTCTCTCGGTTTGCAGTATCTTTGCACTTTCAAATACAAAACGTTGAAACAATGAACGTATTAGAACTTTCAGAACAAGAGATTGTAAGACGTAACAGTCTGAACGAATTGCGTGCTATGGGCATCGAGCCCTATCCTGCCGCAGAGTATGTGACCAATGCATTTTCTACCGACATAAAAGAGGAGTTCAGCGACGAAGCTGAGCCTCGTAAGGTTTCTATCGCAGGCCGTCTGATGAGCCGCCGCGTGATGGGTAAGGCTTCGTTCATCGAGTTGCAGGACTCTAAAGGACGTATCCAAGTATACATCACCCGCGACGACATCTGCCCCGAGGAGAACAAGGATATGTACAACGTGGTGTTCAAGCGCCTGCTCGACATCGGTGACTTCGTAGGCATCGAGGGTGTGGTATTCCGCACACAGATGGGTGAGATCAGCGTACATGCCCACAAACTCACCGTACTGTCAAAGAGCATCCGTCCGCTCCCCATCGTAAAGTACAAGGATGGCGTAGCCTACGACAAGTTTGATGATCCCGAACTGCGCTACCGCCAGCGCTACGTCGACCTCGTGGTAAACGATGGCGTGAAGGAGATCTTCATCAAACGCAACAAGGTGTACACCTCAATGCGCGAGTTCTTCAACACACGCGGTTACATGGAGGTAGAAACCCCCGTACTTCAGTCAATCCCTGGTGGAGCGGCAGCACGCCCCTTCATCACACATCATAACGCACTGGACATCCCCTTGTACCTGCGTATCGCCAACGAGCTCTACCTGAAGCGTCTTATCGTAGGTGGTTTCGAGGGCGTATACGAGTTCTCTAAGAACTTCCGCAACGAGGGTATGGACCGCACACACAACCCCGAGTTCACCTGCATGGAGATCTACGTTTCCTACAAGGACTACAACTGGATGATGAACTTCACCGAGCAGATGCTTGAGAAGATCTGTCTCGACGTGAATGGCACCACCGAGGTGCAGGTCGGTGACAACGTAATCAGCTTCAAGGCTCCCTTCGCGCGCCGCACCATGACAGAGGCTATCAAGGAGTTTACCGGCATCGACATCACCGGCATGGACGAGGCTCAGCTGCGCGATGTATGCAAGCAGCTCAACATCGAGATTGACGACACCATGGGTAAGGGTAAGCTCATCGACGAGATCTTCGGCGAGAAGTGCGAAGGCAACTACATACAGCCCACCTTCATTACCGACTATCCCATCGAGATGTCGCCCCTCTGCAAGCGTCACCGCGAGAACCCCGAACTCACCGAGCGTTTCGAACTTATGGTCAACGGTAAGGAGTTGTGTAATGCCTATAGCGAGCTCAACGACCCCATCGACCAGCTGGGTCGTTTCCAGGAGCAGTTGCGCCTGAGTGAGAAGGGTGACGATGAGGCGATGTTTATCGATAACGACTTCGTACGTGCACTCGAGTATGGTATGCCTCCCACCTCTGGTATGGGTATCGGTATGGACCGCCTCGTGATGCTCATGACGGGTCAGCAGACCATCCAGGAGGTACTCTTCTTCCCGCAGATGCGTCCCGAGAAGAAGGCGCCCAAGGACCCCGTATCAAAGTTCGTGGAGATTGGCATTGCCGAAGAGTGGGTGCCTGTGATCCAGAAGGCCGGATACAACCTCGTGGCCAACATGCAGGGCGTGAATCCCCAGAAGGTACACATGGACATCTGTGGCATTAACAAGAAGTATAAGCTCGACCTCAAGAACCCCACGGTGGATGAGGTGGCAGCTTGGATTGAGAGAATTAGTTGAGGAGATATAGGGAGTTAAATGGAGTTAGAAGGAGGTAAATGCCAAATGTTTGAACCTTCGAAAAGCTTCACTGACCTTATAGTTTGGCAGAAAGCTCATGAGTTTGTGCTAGAGGTCTATAAGGTGACAAGAGGCTATCCGATGGAAGAGCGTTTTGCATTATGTTCTCAGTTTCAACGCGCTGCAGTATCTATTCCTGCTAACATAGCCGAAGGATACAAGAAATTAACTAGAGCAGACAAGTTGCGGTTTCTGAACATATCGCAAGGCAGTCTGGAAGAGTGCAGATACTACATTATACTCTCACGTGATTTATCGTATATTAATAGTAATACATATAATGAGTTGATCGGGAGTTTGGAAGAGACAAGTAAATTGTTGAATTCATACATAAGAGGAGTGCTTAACAAGCAGTTCGCAGAGTAAAGAGGCTATTGGCCTTTATCTCCTCAGAAGAGCGAAGCGATATCTCCTTTTAACTCCCTTTAACTACAAAAAGCAATAATGAGTTTCCCTCAAGGTAAAGTAGCAATTATGGGTGGCGGTAGCTGGGCTACCGCCATTGCCAAAATGATCCTCAACAACGAGGATTCTATAAACTGGTATATGCGCCGCGATGACCGCATAGCGGACTTCAAGCGTACGGGACACAACCCCGGCTATCTGTCATCGGTGCACTTCGATGTGAACCGTATCAATTTCTCATCGGACATCAATCAGGTGATCAAGGAGAGTGATGTGTTAGTATTCGTCACTCCATCACCTTATCTGAAGTCGCACCTAAAAAAGGTGAAGACCAAGATGCACGACAAGTTTGTGGTGACCGCCATCAAGGGTATCGTACCCGAAGAGAACATGCTCGTATCGGACTATTTCCACAAGGAGTACCACGTGCCTTACGATAACATCGCTGTTATCGCAGGCCCTTGTCATGCTGAGGAGATAGCGCTGGAGCGCCTCTCATACCTCACCGTAGGATGTAGCGATCGTAACAATGCGCTCAGCTTCGCCAAGAAGCTCAACTGCAGTTACGTGAAGACTACCGTGAGCGATGATGTGACGGGCATCGAGTACAGCTCGGTATTGAAGAACGTGTATGCCATCGCAGCAGGTATCTGCAGCGGATTGAAGTATGGTGACAACTTCCAGGCTGTGCTGATGAGTAATGCACTCGTTGAGATGGCACGCTTCATCGACTTCGTGCACCCACTCAAGCGCACAGTGAGCGAATCGGTATATATGGGTGACCTTCTCGTGACGGGTTACTCCAACTTCAGTCGCAACCGCGTGTTTGGTTCGATGATTGGTAAGGGCTACTCCGTGAAGAGCGCACAGCTCGAGATGGAGATGGTAGCCGAGGGTTATTACGGCACCAAGTGCATCAAGGAGATCAACCGCAAGTACCACGTCAACATGCCCATCGTAGATGCCGTATACAACATCCTCTACGAGCGCATTTCACCCGTGATAGAGATTAAGCTGTTGACGGACTCGATAAGATGATTAAGATGATTAAGAAGATAAAAGAAGATAAAGGAGATAAAAGAAGATAAAGGAGATAAAAGAAGATAAAGGAGATAAAAGAAGATAAAGAAGATAAAAGAAGATAAAAGAAGATAAAAGAAGATAAAGAAGATAAAGGAGATAAAGAAGATAAAGGAGATAAATGGAGATAAATGGAGATAAATGGAGATAAATGGAGATAAAGGCCAAATGTACTGTACGCGGTGTACAGAACTATTGGCATTTAACTCCCCAAGAGCGAAGCGACTACCTCCATTTAACTTCATTTAACTCCTAAAAGAAAACTCCTCCAACATTACAATACTTAAACAAATAAGGTATATAAGATGAACAACATCAGTTTGAACATTGATAAGACCGCTGGTTTTATCGCAGAAGGAGCAGTAAAAGCATACGCTCCTAAAGTGCAGGAAGCATTGGAAATGCTCGAAAAGGGCACAGGTCTCGGTAACGACTTCTTGGGTTGGTTGCACCTCCCCACAAGCATCACCGAAGACCACCTCAACGACATTCAGGCTACAGCCGACACACTCCGCGAGTTGTGCGATGTAGTAGTAGTTGCCGGTATCGGTGGTAGCTACCTTGGCGCACGTGCCGTAATCGAGGCGTTGAGCAACAACTTCCACTGCTACCTCAAGGGCAACAACCCCGCCATCATCTACGCAGGCCACAACATCAGTGAAGACTACCTCTTCGAACTCACCGAGTTCCTCAAGGACAAGAAGTTCGGTGTTATCAATATCTCTAAGTCTGGTACTACTACCGAGACTGCTCTTGCCTTCCGCTTGCTCAAGAAGCAGTGCGAGGACCAGCGCGGCATCGAGGTAGCCCGCAAGGTTATCGTAGCCGTTACTGACGCTAAGCGTGGTGCTGCACGCACTACCGCCGATAACGAGGGTTACAAGAGCTTCATCATCCCCGACAATGTGGGTGGACGTTTCTCTGTACTTACTCCCGTAGGCTTGCTCCCCATTGCTATCGCCGGTTTCGACATCAAGGCACTCGTGAAGGGTGCTGCCGATATGGAGGCTGCTACCGCTCCCGAGGTTCCCTTCGAGGAGAACATCGCTGCCGTATATGCCGCTACACGTAACGCCCTCTATGCTGATGGTAAGAAGATCGAGATCCTCGTCAACTACCAGCCCAAGCTTCACTACGTATCAGAATGGTGGAAGCAGCTCTACGGCGAGTCAGAGGGTAAGGAGAACAAGGGTATCTTCCCCGCATCTGTAGACTTCTCTACAGACCTTCACTCTATGGGTCAGTGGATCCAGCAGGGCGAGCGCACCATCTTCGAGACTGTTATCTCTATTGAGAACACCAACCACAGCCTCGTAGTACCCGCCGATGAGAAGAACCTCGACGGCCTCAACTTCCTCGCTGGCAAACACGTGGACGAGGTGAACAAGATGGCCGAGCTCGGCACTCTTCTCGCACACGTTGATGGCGGTGTACCCAACCTCCGCATCGTGATGCCCAAGCTCGATGAGTACTACATCGGTCAGCTGCTCTACTTCTTCGAGAAGGGTTGTGGCGTGAGCGGTTATGTACTTGGTGTAAACCCCTTCGACCAGCCTGGTGTAGAGGACTACAAGCGCAACATGTTCGCTCTCCTTGGCAAGCCCGGCTACGAAGCAGAGACTGAAGCCATCAAGGCACGCTTGGGATAATGGAAAAGAAGACCCACCCCATCCCTCCCTGTGAGGGAGGGGGCTCTGAATCTCAAGTCCTCCCTCATAGGGAGGATTTAGGTGGGTCCCCTTCTCTTCGTGCCGTTCTCTTCGACATGGATGGTGTGCTCTACAACTCTATGCCCTACCATGCCAAGGCATGGCATCGCGCCATGGCACAGTTTGGCTACGACCTCCCGGAAGATGAAGTGTACATGCACGAAGGACGCACGGGAGCATCTACCGTCAATCTCGTGAGCATGCGCCAGCGCGGAGTGGAA
>JAZONI010000178.1:0-10548 GCA_045654445.1 Bacteroidaceae bacterium
GGAACAAAGAGGAGCGGAGGGGGTGTAGAGCTATACAGTAGCTTCATGCACCCCCTCCGTTTCGTTTCACTTCACTCGTCCCCCTGTCTGGGGGACAGTGCTGAGTATATTCTGAGTTTTAGAGTATATCGGACAATAATAAAAAACAAAGGCCATGCCTTGCCGAAGCATTCGGGCAAGGCATGGCTCGGTAAACGGGGGTGGAGAAGACAGAAGAATAAAAGGTAATTTTGGATAGACGATCTGCATATACTTGAGGCTCCCCATCAGTAATTGGAGAGCCTCATTCTGTTAGTCTTCATCGTTCATGAGCTTTTCATCTCATTGGTTACCAACTCCTGTAATCTATTCTTAGGAAGCAAGTATTGATACTCGGCAACTCCGATCGGCTTATTTACATCCTGCAGAGCTAACTCTACCTCTAAATGGTCTTTTTCGGCACAAAGGATGATACCGATAGAAGGGTTTTCGTCGGGTGCCTTTTCTAACTTATCCAATAGGGAAAGGTAGAAATTCATTTTGCCTACATATTCAGGCTTAAATTCACCGATCTTCAATTCAATGGCAACCATAGAACGGAGTCGGCGATGAAAAAAGAGCAAGTCCACACGATATTCCTTATCATTGCAAATCAAGGTGTGCTGATTGCCGATAAAACTGAACCCACTGCCTAACTCCATTATAAAGGTTGTGATTTTTTGAACAAGGCGACGCTCCAACTCCAACTCTTTCAATGGCTCGACAGCATCAATGAATCCGAGATTATAACTGCTTCGGAACACCTCATTGGCGTAATCTGCTTGCTGGGCGGGTAATGTGGAGTCAAAATTGTTGGACTTCTCTGTAGACTGTATTGAAAGGTGGTATGCAGACTTCAATGCGTGGCGCAACATATCACGTGACCAACCCTTAGTAATAACTTCATTGGCATAAAAAGCAACATGTTCGGGAGATAGATTGTAGTTCATCAGAAGCAGATTATGACTCCACGGCAAAACTGCGACAGCCTGTCGCAGTTTTGTATCTTCTTCATTATAACGAAGATAAAACTTCTTCATGTCCCATAGGTTTCTTGGAGATAACCCCATGTCGGGATATTTCGATTTCAAATCTACCGACAATCTTTTGACAATACCATCGCCATGTTTGCTATCAAGTTTCTTTTCTTCCAATAATTTACCTATTGCCCAATACGAAGACATCGCAACTGAATTCAGTTGCTTTGCTATGTGTAATCGAGAAGTCTCGATTACTGCGACAGCTTGTCGCAGTAATTCGTTATACTCTTCTTCGCTGAATGGCCTTGTAACGGTTAAATCTTTCATAGTATAGCCTCTCTGTTGCTAAAACTGACTACAAAGATATAAAAGTTTTTTGGTTGTAATACTAATCAACCAAACTTAAATGCTTTAGAGCGATATTAAATTCTGTTCAGAGTACCGCTCAATTTACGGTAATTAGTGTTCGCAAGAGAAAACGAATAGGGGAATCCTTGCAATCTTTAATGCCACGAAATTTCTGTACATAAATTCTTCATGTTTCATTGTGCGAACGGTGATTTTGTGTACATTCGGGCATGAGGAATCAATAAAAATCAAAGGCCATGCCTTGCCGAAGCATTCGGGCAGGGCATGGCTCAGTAAATGGGGTGGAGAAGGCAGATGCCTCTCGCTTACAGCTCCAGGAAGTTTTTGATGATCTGCGCTCCTACGGCACCGCTCTTCTCGGGATGAAACTGGGTGCCGAAGAAGTTGTCGCGGCCGAGCGCTCCGCTGAAGGGGTTGATGTAGTGGCTCGTGGCGATGGTGTCGGCACACAACTCGGGATAGTAGGAGTGCACGTAGTAGATATAGGATCCGTCGGCGATGTCGCGGAAGAGGGGAGTGCGGAGGTCGGTAATCTGGTTCCAGCCCATGTGGGGGACTTTGAATGTTGAATGTTGAATGTTGAACGCTGAATGTTGAACGTTGAATGTTGAATGTTGAATGTTGAACGCTGAATGTTGAACGTTGAACGCTGAATGTTGAAGGTTGAATGTTGAAGGTTGGCCAAACTTTCTCACCTTGGTGCGGAAGATGCCCATACACTGCACGTCGCCCTCCTCGCTGCTCTGACACATGAGCTGGGTGCCTACGCAGATGCCCAGAACGGGCTGCGTGAGGGTGGGGATGAAGGTGTCGAGGCCGCGCTCGGCAAGCTTGGCCATGGCGGTAGAGGCTTCGCCCACACCGGGCAGTATCACCTTGTCGGCCTGTGCCAATAGTGCCTTGTCGTCGGTGTACACCCAGTCGGTGCATCCCACGCGGGCCAAGGCGTTGGCTACGGAGCGTATGTTGCCTGTATCGTAGTTTACAATTGCTATCATAATATATTGTCTTCGTTGTGAATGATGCTGTAGGCTACACCCTCTGGTAACAGATGTAGTATTTCTTTACTTTCTTCTGCAGCAGCGAAAGGTTGAACATATCGGAGGCCTCAGCGATGTCGCGTGTGGTTCCGTCGTTGTAGAGTATCTCAATCTGGTCGTCGGCAGCAGAGTACATGTCTTTCTCCTGACGTGCGGTGCACATCAGATATCCACAGTCCTTCTTGCTGATGCCCAGTGTGGTGGATATACGGGTGATGATCTCTTCCTTATAGGCCCGACTGAAGGGCTTGGCACCAATCTCCACTTTGAAGAGGCGGCGGTTGACGAGGCCGCTACTGAGCGTAGACAACACTTTGTCGGAGTGGGTAGACCATACCTTCAGGGCGCTCCAGATGTCATTGTCGTCCAGTTGGGTGAAGGTGTCGAGACATTCCGCATCATTGAAGAAGGTATCGCGCGTGATATCGGCATAAAGGAAGTAACGCAGGGCGGGAGAGGCATATAGCTCGACTCCCTTACGTGCCAGTTCTTTGGCACGTAGGAGGGTGTTGTTGATCATCTTCTCGCAGGCCACAGAGGTTTTGTGGAGATATACTTGCCAATACATGAGGCGGCGGGCTGTGAGGAAGTTTTCGATGGAATAGATGCCTTTTGACTCCACCACAAGGTGGTCATCCTTGACATCAAGCATCTTGATGATGCGTGCCGAACCGATATTGCCCTCAGTGACACCCGTGTAGAAGCTGTCGCGACGCAGGTAGTCGAGGCGGTCCATGTCGAGTTGGCTGCTCACCAGCTGGTGCAGGAAACGTTTCTCATATTCATCCTTATAGATGCGTATGGCAAGGTCGAGACGGCCGCCCAACTCGCGATTCATCTTCTCCATGAGGAGCAACGATATCTCTTCGTGATGTACGCCCGGGGCGATAGTGCTCTCGAGCACATGTGAGAAAGGACCATGGCCCACATCGTGAAGCAGGATAGCAATCTTCACCGACTCGGCCTCGTGGTCGGTAATCTCCACGCCCTTGCCACGCAGTGAATGTATGGCTTCGGTCATGAGAAAGAAGGCACCCAGCGAATGCTGAAAACGCGTGTGCTGTGCTCCTGGGTATACCATCGACGACAATCCCAACTGCTTGATGCGATGTAGACGCTGCACTATGGGGTGTGTGACAACATCCATAATCAACCCTTTGGGAATGTTGATGAACCCGAATACCGGGTCATTGATTATCTTGCTTGCTTGCATCTTTTACCTTAAAAACTGTTCTTCTAATTATGCGATTGCAAAGTTATTCTTTTTTTATGAAACTTCACTATTTTCTCTTTCTTTTGGGTGATAATATTGGCGTTTCTCTAGGAGATGTAAGAGATGTCTCGGTTTCTGAAGAACAATTATTACTCTCACCTCCCCATTCGAACGGCGACTTGAGGGTTTCGCGTCCCGAAAGGGGAGGTGAGACTGTTTGTTTGCAGATGGCATGAAAGCAGGCGGGTCAATCTGCAAATAATCTGTACAAGTTATTTTCTTGTCACTGCTTCATAAACGGCTTCGTCGATGAAACTCTGATTGATTGCTTTGATTGGCGTATGGCTTGACTTGATGAGAAGTCGGCCTCCTTTCACCGTGAGATTGCTATCTGTACTGATTCCGACGGAGTGGGTTGTCTCTGTTCCATATATGTCATCTTCTCCTGTGGCAATAATCTTCACATCACTGCTCTCGAGCAGGATATTTCCTTCATTGTTGATTCCCTTGTTCCCTTTACCTGTACTCTTGAGACCAATGGACATGTTGGCTATGGTGAGCAAGCTCTTGCTGCGGATAGCGGCAGAAGAGGATAGTTCGCCATCTTCGTAGAGCGCATTCCCTTCGGTGTATGCTGTTATTTTACCTCCAGTCAGCGACATGTTCTCTTCGCTCATCAGCGCTTTGGAACCAGCGCCTTTGGTGGTTGCTTGCACAATGCCGCCCGACATGGAGAAGGATGACATGGCACGTAGAGCATGCCCCTTGTCGCCTGTAGTGGTCACCTTGATGAGTCCGCCCTTGATGGCAATGTAAGGTGTGATGGCCGGATCGATAATGCCAGTGTCCTCATCGCCCTCATAGGATGCGGTTATGGCCTCGTCTACCGCATTGGCAACGATGCGCCCGCCTCCTATCTCGATATAGCCCTCGCCTACATCGACACCATCTTGTCCGGCATCAATGGTGAGGTTGCCTCCATACATGATGAAGCGGTCTTTGGTATTGATACCATCGCGTACAGAGCTGATGGTGATGTTGCCATCGCGCAGTCTTACGTAGTCGTCGCTGGCAATGCCGTGCCCATAGTGGCTCGTGATGTTGAGAGTGCCCTTGCCTGAGAATACCAGTTGTCCCTCACTGAAGAAGGTGCCCTTCTGTTGTTCGCCACTGGTGAGCGTGTATGAGGTGCCGTCTTCCAATGTGTTGGTAGTACCGTCGGCAAGATGAACCATCATTGTCTTTCCTGACTGGACGTTGATGGCTGCTCCTATGGGATTGGTGATGTTGACACCGCTAAGGGTTATCTGCGTCTTCTTGTCGGAATAGAGCTTGAACGAGCCGTCATCTGTTGTTCCCTTTAAGGTGTAGGCGATGTTCTTCTTTGTAGATGTAATGGTAACGTGTGCTCCGTTTGTAATGACGTTGACTCCCGCGGGATTTCCTGTATAGGTCACTCCGTTGCCATTATAGGTGATGACGACGGTGCTCTTAGGCTCGTAATTCTCGATGAAGTCGCCATAGTCGTCGTGTAGGTCGTCAGTAATAACCTCCTCTTTCACCTCACCATATGAGGTGTCGTCTGCTGGGTCGGTGGTGACGGCGATATGAGTGGCGTCGTAGGCATATCCCTTATCGGCCAGTGAGGCAGCAAACTCGATGGCTTCGATGCCCTCTACAGCATAACTGATGGCCACATTTTCGGGATGTGTGATGTAGAGTAGGGTGCCTTCATCGTTGAATGTAAGTTCGCTGTCGGCACCTTTGTAACACTGCACTGTACCATCTTTGCATATTACACGAAAGTCTGCCGGAGCATTCGTCTCGGCTGCAGCGTATAGAGCTGTAATCAATGCAAGTGAGAGGAATATACTTCGTTTCATGGCTTTACAAATTTAGAGGTTTGGTTGCCGACAGACAATACGTAGGTCCCTACAGGCAGGTGTGACAACTTGATGGTCGATGTGGCTATGGTTTGCATGGCGGTGTATGCTACTGCTCCATTGAGGTGGTAGATGATGATGCGGGTTCCGGGTGTGGCGCTCACCTGCAGCTCCTGTGTGTGGGGTGAGTAGCTGGCCCATGACTTCGTAGTCGTAGCCTCTATGGCGTTGGTAGAGTAGAAGTACATACGTGAGATCTTCTTGATGTCGAATGTCTTTACCACTGCACCATCGTTCAGCAGTTGCATCTTTCCGTTTGCGAAGGTTAGCCTTACCGTCTCATATGTGGCATAGTCGACAGAGGTTGTTCCCTCCGCTGTCTCTATGTTGATTTGCTGCGCCTTTGCTTGTAGCGTTGCGGCAAGGAGCAGTGTCAGATAAATTAATCGTTTCATTTCTATCGTTAAAATCAAAGGGTTAGAATTCAAAGGCATAGCCTAGTCCCAAGACATGTCCGCTCACCTCATCGATGTCTGCATAGTCCTGGTAGCGGTAGTATACCTTCAGTTTGTTCTGTTTGTTTATCTTATACTCTGTGCCCACACTGTAGCGCACCTTGTCCAGAGCGAAGGCGTTGTCCAGTTCGTTGTATATCTCAATCTCGGCAAAAGGCTCGAACGGACACTTCTTGATGTCGTAGCTTACCTGAAGGCGTGTGCGCAACTTATGGTCACTCTTGGCCTTCTTCTCATCAGTCATGTAACTATAATCTTCGCTCTCGGGATCTGTATCGAGGAAATATTCGGGACCACCGGTAATCGTGTGGAAGGGGTCGTAGTACCAGCGTTCGCGGGCACACTCAGCCGCCATACGGTAGGTATACTGATAGCGCTCGCGCAGCGAGAACTTAAATCGTCCCAACTTGTATGAGCCGGTCAGCGATGCTGTAGCACGATGGCGTGCTGTCCAGTAGGCGGCATCCACATTCATGTGTTTGGGAATCATGTTACCCTCGTCATCCAGTTCGTAGTTATCTTCATCGTCAGTGCGATATTTGATTTCTGTTTCTCCCATATACTGCATATACATATAGGTATAGCCCACATCGGCCTTGAGGAAGGGAAGGAAGTTCTTGTCCTTAAACGAGAGGTTCACCGCGCCCGACACACGCTCGGTCATGGCCGACATGTCCTGTGTGCGGTACTCGCCTTCGAGCGAGAGTTCCAGTTTCTTATTGAGTTTGGTCGAACCTTCAACGCTCGTCCACACACTAAAATCACTTTGAGCAACCATTGCTGAGGTCGCCAACAACAGGCATCCTGCACCTAAGATTCTTTTAACACTTTTCATAGTCATTACTTTTTTCCCCGACAAATATAGTCGCCAATTCTGAAAAGATTCTGAAAAATTCACATCCTTTACGCTAAAATGCAGCATATATAAATAAAAAACATTGCATGCATGCGCAAAGTTCTCCCCTCGACACATACATGCAACACACGTTTGTGTTATCCTACCTTGGGCAGACGGCCCACATGGTTCACACTATTCACCTCATTCACGAGAGGATCGTAGTAGATTTTCACCATGACCGTATCCTTGGAGAAGTCGATGGCGCCTACCTCTACACGCTGGATATCCAATCCGGTGCGCTTCTTGAGGTCTTCGATGAGCTCGCCCTCGCGCTCGGGAGTGATGAGGCTCACGTTATCGTACAGCACCAGTTTGCTTGCCACGTGTTTCACCCAGCGGTTGCTCTCCATAGCCCATATGGAGATGATAAATAGTAGGTTAGTGGCAAGAAGCTCCACATAGCTGATGCTGGAATCGAGGGCATTGATGGTGCTCACGGCAATGATTAGGAAGAGATAGGTCATCTCACGGATAGGCACCGACTCGGTGCGATAACGTATGATGCCAAAGATGGCAAACAGACCGAGAGCCACGCCCGTCTTCAGCTTAACTCCTCCCATGAGGAAGATGATCAGGAACACGCTGATGGAAATCAGTATAAAGGTGACGAAATAGTCACGGCGCTTGCTCTTAGGATAGTAAAACACACGCACAATCAATGCGACCACTGCCACATTGAGGAAAAATCGCAGAATAAGTTCAGTAAGTCCGCCCCAGTCGGCCCACACGGGCCCAGCCAATGATTCGGTCAAGGATTGTACATCCAACTCTAATTCTTCAGCTGCGGCAAGAGCGCTCTTCACGCCACCGGCAGCAAGGCTTAACAGGTTTCCCATAGTATCAATAATTGTTTAAAAGTTTATCTATTCTTGTAAATCTCGGCTTAAAGTTACCCTGCTTGAGCGTCGGCTTGGTGAGTGCCGACCCTATGCAGTATTTGCTGAAGCCCGACGGTTTGATGCGCAGCTCGCGCAACATCTCCTTCACGGGTGAGTACACATTGCCATCGCGCTTGAGTTCGATGATGACGAGGCGATCAAATGTGCTGTGAATGTCAGTCTCGCAGTGATGGAACTTCACATGACAGTCAATGGTGAGGCGCTCCGTCTTTGCCATGTTCACCAATGTGATGCGCTCAAACCGGTTTTCCACCTTGGGCACGAGGTCAGCCAGCAAGTAGTGTGCGTGCTTGGCAAGCAAGGTGTCACCGCCATCGGCTACCAAGGTTTCTACATCGCTTACGGTCATACGTTTCTTCTTTGTACGTCCGTGGTTGTTCTTGTTCTTCACTTCGAGAAAGGTGTCACCCGAGTCGAGGTAGGTACGCACACGTATCTTCTGCCTCACAAGGCGTCCGTTGTGGTGCATCGTATACATCTCCTCATCGGGAGTGTCTAAATAAATAGTGTGGTATCTGTTGTATCGTTTGCCCTCAATCTGCTGCACCATGTATTTCCCTTGTGCCAACACGAGCAATTGCTGCAGCTGTTCGATTGTTGCCAGATATTTCTTGTCGATACGATTCATCAACTTGATATCCTTCATCTCAGCCAGTGAGATGGGCGGCAGCTTCTCTAACAATTGTACAATATGTTGTTCCATAGTATATAGACGCACGATACGAATATGTGCAAATATAGTGATATTTTTGAAACCAACGAACGAAAAAGCACAAAAACACGCCAAATGGCTTCTTTGCGACACATATATGCGGCGAACTATTGCAAAAAAGAAAAAAACCGCCTACCTTTGACTACGCTTATAACTATATTAAACAAGAAACGATATGCAAGAATACTTGAACGAAGCACAGGAGATGATGGAAATGGCCATCCTCCACGTAGAAGACGAACTCGCCCGCATCCGTGCCGGCAAAGCCAATACCCGCATCCTCGACGGTATCCGTGTTGACTCATACGGCAGCATGGTACCCTTGAGCAATGTAGCCTCAGTGACTACTCCCGATGCACGCACCATCGCCATCAAGCCTTGGGACAAGAGCATGTTCCGTATCATCGAAAAGGCTATCATCGACTCACCCCTCGGCATCATGCCCGAGAACAATGGTGAAATCATCCGTCTCGGCATTCCCCCTCTCACCGAGGACCGTCGTAAGCAACTCGCCAAACAGTGTAAAGAGGTGGCCGAGCATGCCAAGATCAGTATCCGTAACGCACGCCGCGACTGCATCGACGCCTTGAAGAAGGCTGTTAAGGACGGTATGCCCGAGGATGTGCAGAAAGATGGTGAAGAGAAAATCCAGAAACTCCACGACAAGTTCGTGAAGAAGGTTGATGACCTCTACGCTGACAAGGAGAAGGAGATCATGACCGTATAATACGCAATGGACAATTGACAATGCACAATTGACAATTAGGCTTCGCAAAAGAAATTGGAACTGCCTATAAAGAAGAAATTGTCAATTGTGCATTGTCAATTGTCAATTATCCTATGCTTGGACTTGTAATCAAGAACACTGGCAGCCAATACATCGTGAAGACCGATGAGGGCATCCTTGTAGATTGCCGCATCAAAGGGAACTTCCGACTCAAAGGTATCCGTAGCACCAACCCTGTGGCCGTAGGCGATAGGGTTGTGCTCACTGAGCCTGTCGACGGCATTGCCTACATCACCGATATCGAGGACCGCCGCAACTACATCATCCGCCGCGCCTCGAACCTCTCGAAGCAGTCGCACATCCTCGCCGCCAATGTCGACATGTGCCTGCTCATCGTCACCATCAACTACCCTGAGACCTCAACCACCTTTATCGACCGCTTCCTCGCCACTGCCGAGGCCTACCGCATACCAGTACATATTGTGTTCAACAAGGTAGACCGCTACGACGAGGCCGAGCGTCGTTACCTCGATGCCGTCGTGCATCTGTATAGCACCATCGGGTACGACTGCTCTTGCGTGTCGGCTCTCAACAATGTAGGACTCGATGAGGTGCGTGCCGCCCTCAGCGGAAAGACCACCCTCCTCTCGGGCAACTCGGGAGTAGGCAAGAGCACCCTCATCAACGCCCTGATGCCCGACCTTCGTCTACGCACTGCCGAGATATCCGAGCGCCACAACACCGGTATGCACACCACCACCTTCTCCGAGATGTTCCCCTTCGGCGAGGGCGGCTGGCTCATCGACACTCCGGGTGTCAAGGGTTTCGGCACCTTCGACATGGAGGAGGAGGAGATAGGCCATTACTTCCGTGAGATATTTGCCATCTCGGCCGACTGCCGCTATGGCAACTGCACCCACACCCACGAGCCCCACTGCGCCGTGCGCCAAGCTGTAGAGGAGAGCCGCATCAGCCAGTCGCGCTATGCCTCTTACCTGAGCATGCTCACCGATAAGGAGGAGGGCAAGTACCGCGAAGGGTATTGAGGATGGATGGAGAGTGTGTCTCGCCAATGAAATCAATTTACTAAATAAGTGTTGGTTATAAAAAAAAGTGGAAGTAGCTTCCACTTTTTTACTATAAATGATGATTTATAGTCTCCTTAATGGTTTCTGTCTTACATTAGGAGATTACATCATGCCGTCCATGCCCATACCGGGAGCCATGGGAGCGGGCTTCTCTTCCTTCTTCTCTACGATGACACACTCTGTGGTGAGGAACATGCCGGCGATAG
>JAZONI010000179.1:0-6054 GCA_045654445.1 Bacteroidaceae bacterium
TAGGGCGGAGGGGTATGTACAGCGTGAGACATAGCACGCGGATAGTTTTTGGCGCACGCGGAGGGCGCAGAAGGACGCATCGTAGACATAAATATCGGGATAATATCGCAGTTCACCAGCACCCCCTCCCCCTACGGGTACCCCCCCTGCCTGGGGGAGAGTGCAAGCGACTATGTCGAGCCGGCGACCTAAAGGTTCGGTGAAACCGACTGCACTGTCCCTCTTCGAGGGGGACGAGCGTAATGCAACGTAGTGTAATGGAGCGGAGGGGGTGGCGTTGATAGCAAGGTGGGTAAACAGCTATATCACCCCCTAAATATTTATGGCAATTCACGGGACTATTCATGGCAATTCATGTTTATCATTTAACACGAATGACCACAAACGGCCCTGCGTGAAACCCATTTTTTTGTGAGAGAGTATCCTGATGTGTCTGCGTGAGGACATAAACACGGAGGATGGAGATACGACAAGGGCTGTCACTAGTGACAGCCCTTGATCATGCTTTATGCTATGGGGAATCAATTCCAGATGTTACCCCACTCGCGCTCTTCGCCGCGCTCGTTACCGAGCTGCTGGTCACCTGACTGACCACTTACGATGCGGATGCTACTAGCTATCATCTCTACTGCTTCGATGTTTACTACCTCTATTGAGGGAATGATATATGTCTGTTTCATTTCTGATTTCTAATTTATGATTTATGATGTACTATTTACAAATTTACTATTTACAATTTATGTACAAATTAGCAATTTAGTAATTTACAACCAGCGATGATGAAATTGTCAAATCGTCAAATGGTAAATAAATCGTAAATAGTAAATTGTCAAATGGTAAATTACTTAACCACTACTTTCTTACCGTTCACGATATAGATACCACCCTTAGTGATAGCCTCTACGCGGCGACCGAGAAGATCGTAAATTTGGGTTGAGGGTTGAGGGTTGAGGGTTGAATGCTCGATGTCGGTAGTGCCTTCGAAACGGATGCTGATAGACTGAGCTGCTGTTGGGTTAGCAGAGAAGTCGAGGTATGCCTTGCTACCTGCGAGGTTATCGCCATTGAACTGCTTGAAGACAACACCACCATTACCATCTGATTGCAAGGTGTAATAGGGAATCTCCTCTTCGTTTTTCTTATCATTAGCCTTAGCTGCGGTAGAACCCACGAGGTCTGAGTCGATAGGATCTACATCGGCTACAATCTTAAAGTTGTAAGTATTTTCTGCAGCTTTGAGCACCACACCGGTGTTGGCAGGGATAGTGCCAGTAACCGGATTCAAATCCAAGTAGTTTCCAAAAACCACACCGATGTATGCCTCCACACCCTCGGGAATCTCCAATGCCACAGGAGCAATGAAGGTAGCATAGCCTGCATCAGATACTGCTACGGAGAGAGAGGTGATATTGTCCTCTTCGAGCCACCAGTTGTAACCATTACGATTGTCGGGAGTGCCTGAACCACTATCTAGATAGTCACCAGCACCATAAATATGGTTATTACCTACCTTGATATTATATTGACCCAGTACCTTATTATGGGCATTTGAGAAGGTTACAGTACTCTTCACACCAACATCGTTGTATCTGCGGTCGTTGATATACAATCCTGTCTGATAAGAAACCAATGCGTCGCCAGTGTATAAGAAGATTGACTCATCGGTTACGGTATTGGCCAACTTCAATCGAGTGTCGCCTTGAGATTTTTCTCCCGTAGTTGACAAGAGACGTCTGTTCTCATCTGTACATCTGATGCGATAGAACTTACCGGCTTGGGGTTGGTTGATTTTCAACACCTCATAGTACAAGTTTGACAAAGTGGTGATTTTTTCACTGAGGACGTCTGCTGATGTTGAAACAACATTGTAGAGTTGTCCAGCCGCATTAATCTCAGCCTTGCAGGCATCTACGCTCTCTCGAGAATATTTGTTCAATCCAGTGCCTATGCGATCGTCACCAGGCACAAGAGCATTAGCCGCTGCAATAGCGTCACGCAAGCTACGGAATTCAAGAGCGGGGCTAGCTACTTCTTCAAACTTCACGGCAGAACCACCATCGCTGGTTCCATTATAGAATCCCATGAAGTTACTTGTACCACCATGGTTTGATACATTGGTGTTTGCCTTGTAAGGTTTCAATGCATAGGGGAAACCATTCACACCAGCATACTCGATAACCTCGTAATAATAACCAGCGAAGTTTTGTGTAGTGTGCACATTAGTCAGTTTACTATCACCATCAGCAACTGTAACATATCCCAGAGGATTAGACTCGTCAATGAACGGAACCACAATTAGCTTACCCGTAGCAGGCTCTTCCATAAAGAACCAGTAAGAGTAGACATTGTCCTTGGTATTTGTTTCCAATTTTACCTTACCGCCATCGTTGGGCTTCAAGGTGAAATAATAAGAAGTATTTGCATTACCACGGCCAGAGAGGATCTGGTAGCAGACAGGAGCGTTCACATCTGTAGTCAGAGTGAAGGGATACTCTCTCAAGGTTGCACCATAAATCAACTCAGAAACTTCCGCATCCCATCCTGAAACCGTTTTGAAACACCAATTTTCTGGACGTGTTTCAGCAATCTCATGAGTGTTAATCCACTCGTTCATGATATTCAGCACGGTTAATTTGCTTACATACTCATCATTTACAGCGACCGTATTCATACGGAACTTGCCCAAAGAGAAGAAGACGTAACCTTCATGCTTTGCCATATTGGTTGTCTCTGTCACAACGAAACGGAAATAGCGGTATGCGGTACCATTACCAACGACAGGAGACTCATACTCAATCAGACCATCGGGGAGATTAGTCAGAGTTTGAATGTCTGTATAGTCAGTACCATCTACACTACCTTTGATGATGATTGTTTCGGGATTGTTGTTTTGAGTGTCATGGCGTGCTCTATAGCTAAAGGTGATGAACTTTGCAGAATTATTTTCGCCCAAGTCTACCTGGATATAGTGAGGTTCGCCGACATTACCCTTGCCAGAGTATTTTGTATGCATAAAGGTATTGTTGTCGTCATCCAAGAGAGCAGGCACACCACCACCATCAGAGTTGTCTGATATTGCGGCAGGACAGGTAGTATTACCCGTAGTTAAAGCTACAGAAGAAATGGAGAATCCTGCAGTAGTCATTAAAGCATTTGCCTCCTCAATTGTCGAAGTGATTGTACTCTTCCACGCCCCATATGATTCATTAAGAGTTGTAGAAGCATCAATAGAAACCTCTTCAAACTGCCACAATGAGGGCTCTACAACTGCTGCATCGGAAGCTTCACCATCCTTGGCTACCCAACGCACCACGTTATTATTGGAGAAATGCGCATAAGCGTGCTCATGAAGTTTGGCATCGCTTCTTAATGCGATTGCAAAATACGCAGGGGTTTCTTCTGTAGCCTCTACTACCTTTGTCAAGTAGAAAGGAACAGGTGCATCTGTAGTTTCCCAATGAGTATACATCGCATCAACAAAGTTCATGTAGTCTGCAGTCTTCAAGTTTCTGAAAGTATAGCCCAACACGTCATCTCCCTCAACATACCAAAGCTGAGAGTTATCGTTATCTGCTTTATCAGGCACATGCAACTTGAAGTTAGGAGTATTCTCTGCGATTACCTTTCCGTCATTCTTTTTATTAATGACTCTATATACCTTGTTTGACTCCAATACATTAGTAGCGACCACAGGCACTGCCTCATAGAAAGCAAAGGCTGTACACCAGTTTACACCAGCAGACAAACCGCTGATATAACGCCAACCATTTCTGTTGCCCGCGTTTGTGTAATCCTGATTCTTCTGTACGGTTACAATCGGGGTATTTGCATTGATGTTATTATAAGCAATCTTATTGCCATTTTCGTCACAAGCATCAACGTCACTGCCACAGCAGACAGCCTTTCCATCAAAATACTGAATGACATATACTCCTGTCTTGGTATCAGTAGAGGCGAGGTCATCAGCCTGCAGATACTTGCCTTGATTGTTTTTGATGTAGTAGAGCTTGTTATCACCCTTTTCTTCTACGGTAAACAGATAGGTAGCATCATCAGTCGTGACATTGGGTAACTGCTCTGATACGGCCAAAGTTCCGTTGTTGTTGTACATCAAATTGGTACATGCGCTGCCATTCCACCATGTAGCAACAGAGATGAAATACTGCTTGCCAGCCTCCAAAGTTGTCGTACGTGCTCCTGGCCTATAATAGGTCGTTTGAGCCATCACACTTGACGTGAATGCGCAAAGTAGCGCCGTCAAAAGCATAGTAAACTTTTTTCTCATAATGTTAAATTAGTTTTTAAGTTATTTAATTAATTCTTATCCACAGTTACCAACAGCGCTCCACACAGTGAGCGGAGTATAATCGCGCAAATTTACATATTCTTTTTAAAACAAATTAAGATTTCTTCAACTTTCAACACCTCATACGCTAAAAAAGTTTAACTATCTGGCAGAAAAGGGAGTTAGGGCGCGAAATTGCTAACTGCGAGCTTACAATTTGGGCGGTATATGCCGCACGCAGAATCCGCGGAAAGGCGCAGAATTTCACGAATTGCTACGCTCTCGCTCCTCAACGATAAACATTAATCATTCAACTGATTCTGTCCCACACACCGACGCAGGAGTGAGAGTAGAGTCAAGTTTACTTGAACTTTACCGAGCGACAAGGAGGAAAACAAGAGTTAACTATACTCAGACGAGATAGTCAACCAAAACCGTATGGATAAGCAAGTGTTAAAAAACAAGGTCTAAAAAGAGTCAACCGACGCAGGAGCGGCAACGCGGTGTGAAAGCGTTGCTTGCGACGGAGGGAACTTTAGTTCCCCAGAGGAGTCTTAAGCTCGCTTGCATTATGCCGAGCGAGAAGGAGGAAAAGGATACTTAACCTTTTTCAGGAAAAGACAAAGGTTCATGCGATATCAATTTCAGATATCACCTCCTTGCTGAAGGGAGGGAAGAGGGAGTCCTCATGCAAGTGCAGCGCGATGCCGCCACACCTGCGAAAACAATTTATCGCACTGACGACAAACACATTGCAAAAGGAACTTTGCAGTAAGTCGGAACGGCAAAACACAAAACTCACAAAAAGCACGGAACTCGCTGATTGCAAATCTAAAACCGTGTTTTCTGTTTCATCCGTTGATAAGTCATAGTCAACAGATTGCTTTCATATCGCGTCGGTGTGTGAGCAAAAATACTCACGCGAGTCTACGATGCGTGAAAGTCTGCGCCAGTCGGCGTTGTCTGCGTGAGATAATAAAACACTTTGCGTGAAGCACAGCACACGGACAGTTTTTGGCCGCACGCAGAAACCGCAGAATACGCAGAGGCTGCATCGAAAGGAGTTCTCGCAGCGCCTCCGGGACGCTACCTTTGTCTCACACGAAACACACTCTAAGGCACGAAACTCGCTGATTCTCACGCGAATGTCTTTATCTCACGCAGAATACGCAAAATACGCAGAAGCATACATCGCTATCGCTTGCATGTAACCTTCCGGCAGCAAGGGCGAAGCGACTTGCCATTTTGTGCTTTTCGTGCGTTTTGTGTGAGCAAAAATACTCACGCGAGTCTACGATGCGTGAAAGTCTGCGGCAGTCAGCGTCGTCTGCGTGAGATAATAAAAGGTAATAATATAGATGTTTACCTACCTTGAAATTCTCCTCCTAGGTTAGGAGGCCGACACGGCTTGGCATTTAACCAACCCTCTGAAGGCCGAAGCTACGTCCCCTATGTAGGGGGACAATCCTGAGGATTGGCAACAGCTATATTCCAAAATGTAATAGCCGATGAAATGGGCGATTTTGCTCGTTTTTCAGGTTACAAAAGTTCATAAATCGGTTGGCAGTGGCATGATCTGAGAGCTTCCGTCTTCGTGTTCGTATAGCGTTCGCTACATCAGGCCGTGCAATGTCTTATACTGATATAGGTAGACACATTTAACAACCATAAAAAAAGTGTAATCAGTATGAGAAAAAAACGAGAATGTTACAGCGAATCAGAATGTCTTTCTATTCTCAGGGACTATTATTCTTCAGGTATGAGTAAAT
>JAZONI010000180.1:0-8278 GCA_045654445.1 Bacteroidaceae bacterium
TGCGTCTACTGTCTTGAAGATGGAGAACGTAGGCGGCGCCTATCCTTGGAAACTTATCCTCGGAAGCAATGGTATGAACTCACAAGATGGCGGACAGACCGATAGTGGTATCGTCATCAACTCATGGACAACTACCGATGCCGGTAACTGCTACCAGATTGTAGAGGCTGGAGAAAAAACGGAATCAGGTGTGGAGAGTATCACTTCGCTTCAACTTGAGACGGATGTGATTTACGACTTGCAGGGACGTCGCGTGTACTATCCTGTAAAAGGTGTTTATATTAAGGCAAACAAGAAAGTTGTGCTCCGATAACTCATAAATCAGTGATATGGACAGAGAGGCTTTGGCCTCTCTGTTTTTTATGGGAATAGTGCGCGTGATGTGTGCAATGATAAGGGTTCAAGTGCTCAATGCTTTATAATACCCACATAAAGAAGTTTTGGACACTATAGGTGTTGATTATTCGTTCGTTTTTCGTACCTTTGTCGCCTCTATGAAGAAAACAAATATTAGACATATAGCCTTGATGGCGGTGATGGCAGCAATGGCAGTCGCCTGTGCCTCAATTGGCTCGCCTGATGGCGGCCCCTTTGACGAGGAACCCCCTGTATTCTTGGGTAGTACACCTGCACCTTTGTCATTAGGCGTAACGGAGAAACGAGTGACACTCGAGTTTGACGAGTATGTAAAGATTGAGAAGGCTGCCGAGAAGGTGGTTATCTCGCCTCCACAGATCACACAGCCGGTCATTAAGGTGAGCGGAAAAAAAATTGTGGTACAGTTGGAGGATAGCCTTAAGCCGGCAACGACCTATAGCATTGACTTTAACGATGCTATCGTTGATAACAATGAGGGTAACCCGTTGGGTAATTTTGCATTGTCATTCTCCACAGGTGATCAGATAGATACGTTGGCAGTGTCGGGAACAGTGCTTAATGCGTCAAACCTGGAACCAATAAAGGGTATTCTTGTGGGACTATATAGCGACTTGTCGGACAGCGTATTCACGAAGAGGCCTTTCGAACGTGTATCACGCACCGATGCTGACGGACGATTTACCATACGCGGCATAGCCCCGGGAAGTTATCGCGCCTATGCTTTGCAGGATGCCAACCAGAACTATGTGTTCGACCAAAAGAGTGAGATGATTGCTTGGCTTGACTCCTTGGTGGTGCCCTCTACGGAGATACGCATGCATCAAGATACTACATGGATTGATTCGCTCACTATTGACACCATACGCACTGTACCTCGTGTTCACTATCTCCCCGAGGACCTTGTACTACTAGCCTTTACCGAAACACCCACTATGCGCTACCTGGTGAATACGGAGCGCACGGGACTGAACCGATTCTCCGTTTTCTTCTCAGTGGGAGCCGACAGCCTGCCGCTGTTGCAGCCTCTTAACTTTCCCGAGGAGGATGCCTATATCGTGGAGAGCAGTGCTGACCATGATAGCATCACCTATTGGATGCGGGATACACTCTACTATTATCAAGACACCTTGTCATTTGCTCTCACCTATGAATCTACGGATACGGCGGGACAACTTGTTCCACGCACCGACACGCTGAACCTTGTGGCCAAGAAGACACGTGCCAAGATTCTGAAAGAATTGGAGAAACAACGTGACGAGGAGGCCAAGGAACGTGAGAAACGTATGAAGCGTGGTGATACCATTCCCGAACAGCCGAAGAAAACTGAATACTTGAGCATCAAGGTTACCGGTGGCAATGGTATGGATCTTACGAACAACGTACTCATCGACTTCAGCGAGCCTATCGTACACTATAACGACACGGCGATACATCTATATAGAAAGAAGGATACGTTGTGGATAGACGAACCGCACCTCTTCCGTCAACGTAAGCATAGCCTGATGGGTTATGAAGTGTTGGGTGAGTGGAAACCTGAGATGGAGTATAAACTGATGCTCGATTCGGCAGCCTTTACAGGATTGTATGGATTGAGCACGAAGAAACAGGAAACGACCTTCAAGTTCAAGTCGCTTGATCAATATAGTACGCTCTTTCTCACCATCATAGATGCCCAACCCGGCTATACGGTGCAACTACTCAATGGAGAGAAGGTGGAGCGTCAGAAAAGAGTCGAAAAGGATCAGGCTGATTTCTACTTCTTGAAGCCTGGAAGTTACCATATGCGTCTCTTCAATGACCGTAATGGCAATGGTGCGTGGGATACGGGTCTCTATGAGGCCAAGGAGCAGGCTGAAGAGGTGTACTACTTCCCTGGTACCATCAAGACACGCGAAAATTGGGACTACACGCAGGAGTGGAATCCTACGGCATTACCAACTGACCAGCAGAAGCCTGAAGACATCAAGAAACAGAAATCGGCCACGAAGGAACGAAAGTCTAAGAATGCCGAGCGTGAGGCAAAAAAAGCTAAGCAGGCACAGCAACAACAGAAGTGAACTCCTAGGGAGAATATGTCTTGAGCAAATGCTACTTTTTGCCCTATTTTATATAAAATGGGGGTGTAAAATGTAAATATTTGTTCAAATAAATCGTTTGTTGCGAAAAAAGTCCTATATTTGCGCCCTTGTTGGAAATTGTATCGATTTTATTGGTATCGTGTACCCCTCTGACAAAACTGTGAAACAAATAACAAAATAAAATAACTAACAAAATGCAAAACAAAGGATTTGTAAAGACAATTGCGGTATTGCTCACTGTAGTGTGCGCATTTTACCTGTCCTTCTCTATTGTGACTAGCCATCATGACAAGAAGGCTGCACAATATGCAGGAGGTGAATCGGAGTACATCGATTCAATTATGAACAAGAAAGTCTACTTGGGTGTGTACACCTACAAGCAGGCTCGTGAGATGGGTATTGGCCTCGGTCTCGACCTCAAGGGCGGTATGAACGTTATCCTCGAGGTTTCTGTACCCGATGTAGTGAAGGCACTTGCCGATCATAAAACTGATGAGGCTTTTGTAAATGCAGTAGCCATCGCTAACAAGCAGGCTGCAAGCAGCAACAGCGATTTCATCACCTTATTTATTAAGGAGTATAAGAACCAGAAGCCCGATGGCACACTTGCTGAGATTTTTGCAACACAGCAACTCAAAGACAAGGTGAACACCAAGAGCACCGATGCTGAGGTTGAGGCTGTAATCCGTACAGAGGTTGACGCAGCCATCGCTAATTCATTTAACGTGCTCCGTACCCGTATCGACCGTTTCGGTGTGGCTCAGCCCAACATCCAGGAACTCGAAGGTAGCATGGGCCGTATCATGGTTGAACTTCCTGGTGTGAAAGAACCCGAGCGTGTGAGAAAACTTCTCCAGGGTTCTGCTAACCTTGAGTTCTGGGAGACATACACTGCTGCTGAGGTGGCTCCGTTCCTCGCTGCAGCTGATGGTAAGCTCCGCGACATCCTTGCTGTAGAGAACCCTGAGGCTGCTGAAACTACTGAGGCTACTGAAGCACCTGCTGCTGAAGTCGCAGCAGAAGAGTCTGTAGACCTTTCTTCACTGACTGGCGACAATGCCGAGAGCGCTGCTGACGCTGCTGCTGCTGTTGCTAAGGCTAAGAAAGAGAACCCCTTGATGTCGCTCCTCCAAATCGTGCAGAATCAAGGTTGTGTAGTGGGTTACGCTCACAGCCGTGACATGAAGCAGATTGACGAGTATCTCGCTCGCGAAGAGGTAAAGGCAATGCTTCCCCGTGACCTCAAACTTATGTGGGGTGTGAAGGCTATCGACGAAGATGGCAAGATTTTCGAACTCTATGGCATCAAGTCAACACAGCGTAATGGCCGTGCTCCGCTTGAGGGTGATGTTATCGTATCAGCAACTGACGACTACGACAGCAACGGCCGTCCCAGCGTATCAATGACCATGAATACCGAGGGTGCACGTCGTTGGGCACAACTTACCAAGCAGAACATTGGCAAGCCCATCGCTATCGCTCTTGATGGTTACATCTATAGTGCCCCCAATGTAATCAACGAGATTACTGGTGGTCAGTCACAGATTACTGGTCAGTTCTCTCAAGAGGACACCAAGGATTTGGCTAACGTCTTGAAGTCTGGTAAGATGCCTGCTCCTGCTAAGATTGTACAGGAAGACATCGTTGGTCCTTCACTCGGTCAGAAGTCAATCCAACAGGGTATCATCTCATTCATCGTTGCATTCATCGTATTGATGATTTACATGTGCGCTATGTATGGCTTCATCCCCGGTATGGTAGCTAACGGTGCATTGATCCTCAACTTCTTCTTCACACTTGGTATCTTGGCTTCGTTCCAGGCTGCTCTCACCATGTCAGGTATTGCCGGTATGGTATTGACCCTCGGTATGGCTGTGGATGCTAACGTGCTTATCTACGAGCGTACTAAGGAGGAACTTCGTGCTGGTAAGACTGTGAAGCAGGCTCTCACTGATGGTTACAAGAATGCTTTCTCTGCCATCTTTGACTCTAACATCACCTCTATCATTACAGGTATTATCCTCTTCAACTTCGGTACAGGTCCTATTCGTGGCTTCGCAACTACACTTATCATTGGTATCGTTTGCTCATTCTTCACTGCAGTATTCATGACCCGTCTTGTGTACGAGTGGCGCTTGAACAAGGAGAAGTGGACAAACCTCAGCTTTACCACCAAGCTCTCAGCTAATCTTATGCGTAACTCGAAGATTAACTTCATGGGAGCTGCCAAGACCTCATTTGCAGTGTTCGGTGTTGCTGTCCTCGTTAGCGTAGCTTCGCTTGGTCTTCGTGGTCTCAGCTCAAGTATCGACTTCACCGGTGGTCGCAACTTCACCGTTAAGTTTGAGCAGAAGGTAGAGCCCGAGCAAATCCGCGAGGTATTGGCCGAGAAGATTGGCGAAGATGCTTCAGTATCAGTTATCGCCCTTGGTAGCGACGGTCAGACCGTACGTATCAGTACTAACTACCGCATTGAGGACGATGCTCAGGATATTGATGCTGAGATCGAGATGTTCCTCTATGAGGCATTCAAGGGCGCTAACCTCGTAAGCAGCGATCTCACCTACGAAACCTTCATCGACCGCGATAACCATACTGGTGGCTCTATCATATCTTCACAGAAGGTCGGTCCTAGCATGGCTTCAGACATCCTCCGTGGTGCAATCTGGTCGGTAATTCTCGCATGGGCTGCTATCTTTATCTATATCCTCATCCGCTTCCGCAATGTGGCATATAGCGTAGGTTCAGTTATCGCTCTCGTAGTAGACGTAGTGCTCATCATGGGTACCTACTCACTCCTCAGCGGCATACTTCCCTTCTCTATGGATGTAGACCAGACCTTCATCGGTGCTATCCTTACCGCTATCGGTTACTCTATCAACGATAAGGTGGTAATCTTCGATCGTATTCGCGAGTTCTTCGGTCTCTATCCTAAGCGCGATAAGCAGCAACTTTTCAACGATTCGTTGAACACCACATTGGCTCGTACCATCAACACCTCAGTAAGTACCCTCGTAGTACTGCTCTGCATCTTCTTCCTTGGTGGTGAGAGCATCCGTAGCTTCTCATTCGCTATGATTCTCGGTGTAGTATATGGTACTTGCTCATCACTCTTCTTCGCTGCTCCTATGGCATACCTTGTTATGGACAAGAAGGATAAGAAGGCTGCAAAGAAATAAGAGTTGATTAGTGGAACAATTAAACTCTGATGGATGGAGGGGACGCTACAGTGTCCCCTCCATCTTCCTAGTTGATGTGCCTGAGTTTCCCCATTGGATTGACCCTTTTAGGTTACTCGATTGTTTATTTGCGTGAAAATAACAATATTTAGGAGTTAGATTTAGTTAATATTCAGATAAAAAGCGTAAATTTGCCCGTTTTTTATAAAAATAGCGAAAAATATGGATAAGTTTAGTTACGGATTGGGGCTGGGTATTGCGCAGCAGTTGCTCTCTATGGGTGCTGAGGTGAATGTAGATGATTTTGCCCAGGCTATCCGAGATGTATTGGAAGGTAAAGAGACTGCGCTCAGTTTCGCTGAGGCACAACAGGTGGTAAATGCACACTTCGCTGAGATGGAGAAGAAGGCACATGCTGCCGCTATCGAGCAGGGTGAGATGTTCTTGAAGATGAACAAGGAGCGTGCCGGTGTGGTGACATTGCCTAGCGGACTTCAGTATGAGGTGTTGCAGACAGGTACAGGACGTAAGCCTAAGGCTACTGACAGAGTACGTTGTCACTACGAGGGCCGTCTGGTCGATGGTACCATGTTTGATAGCTCTATCCAGCGTGGCGAGCCCGCCGTATTTGGTGTGAATCAAGTGATTGCTGGTTGGGTTGAGGCCCTGCAATTGATGAGCGAGGGCGACAAGTGGAAACTCTATATCCCCTACAACCTCGGCTATGGTGAGCAGGGTGCAGGTGGCGCTATCCCTCCCTACAGCACATTGGTGTTCGAGGTAGAGTTGCTGGAGGTCCTTTAATATACTCTATAGATGTTTAGAAATTAAGTAAACCAATAATAGTAATAAAATTAAACGACATGAAGAAAAGTGTTTTTTCTGTAGCATTGGCTCTTGCAGCAGGCCTCTTGGCTAGTTGTGGTGCATCGGCTCCCAAGGCAAATCTTGAAGGAGCAAGTAAGGCTGACTCTCTCTCATACGCTATCGGTATGACGCAGACTCAGGGTCTGAAGGATTATCTCGTAGGTCGCATGGATATGGATACTGCCTATATCCCCCAGTTTGTTGAGGGTCTCCTCGTAGGCGCTGACGCTGACGACAAGCAGGATGCTTATTACTCTGGTGTTCAGATTGGCCAGCAGGTAGTAAACCAGATAATCCCTGGCGTTGCCGGTGAACTCTTCGGTGGTGAGGATAAGGAGTTGAACAAGAAGTATTTTATCGATGGCTTCTTGGCAGGTGTTACTGAGAAGGGACAGAAGATGGAGCTCGAAGAGGCTTACGAGACTTCAATGTCTCTGATGCGTGCTATTCAGGCTAACGACTCTACTGCTGACCTTGCAGCTCAAATCGATACCTTCTCTTATGCTATGGGTCTTTCACAGACACAGGGTTTGAAGGAGTTTGCGATGTATCGCTTAGGTGTTGACACTACTTATTATGAGAGTGAGTTTGTGAAGGGCGTGAAAGAGGGTATCAAGGTTGGCGACAACGCTAAGAAGGGTGCTTTCTTTGCTGGCGTACAGATTGGCCAGCAGGTAAACAAGCAGATTATCCCTGGTGTTTCTCGTGAGGTGTTCGGTGTTGATGGAGCTGTCAACAAGGAGTTCTTCTTGGCAGCTTTCGTGGCAGGTGTTACTGAGAAGGGCCAGCTCATGCATCCCGTGCAGGCTCAGCAGGAGGCTATGCGCCTGGTGGAGGAACTCAAGAACGAGCGCATGGAGCAGGAGTTTGGTGGCAACAAGGCCGATGGCGTTGCATTCCTCGACTCTATTGCTCAGACCGAGGGTGTAGTGAAGACCGAGAGCGGTCTCTGCTACAAGGTTATCAAGGCAGGTAAGGGTGCTGTTCCCACCAACACCGACAAGGTGAAGGTTCACTATCGTGGTACACTCATCAACGGTGAGGAGTTCGACAGTTCATACAGCCGCAACGAGCCCACTACCTTCCGTGCTGATCAGGTGATTGCAGGTTGGACCGAGGCTCTCACCATGATGCCCGTAGGCTCTAAGTGGATGCTCTACATCCCTCAAGAGTTGGCTTATGGCAGCCGTGATATGGGTCAGATCAAGCCCTACTCAACACTCGTGTTTGAGGTAGAGTTGCTCGCGATCGAGAAATAATAACCTTTATCTTATAAATTAAGGTATTGAAGAGCCCTGCTTTGCGGGGCTCTTTCTCTTTTGCGAAGAGTCCTGTTCCTGTCTTAGCGATGTGTAGAGTAGGCGTGTGTCCTCCTTGCTAATCATGAGGCCGTGTGCTAAAAAATACTGATTTATTTGGCTGATTCATAGAAAAGTAGTAATTTTGCAAGCCGATTATTATCAACCTTTGGAATAAAAGGTTACAAATCAGCGTGTTAAACCTCCAAGTGAGGCCTTTTCGTGGATTAGCCTACACGAAGAAGCGGAGCGTAAGGGGGCTTTCCTGAACGAAAAATCGGGTTGCGCAAAAGAGAAAAAGAAGAAAAAAGTTTTTTAGTAGTAATAATTTAAAAGTATTTAGAAAGTGGACACTTTAAGTTACAAGACCATTTCTGTGAACAAGGCTACAGCAACCAAAGAATGGGTTGTTGTTGACGCTACTGATCAGGTTCTTGGCCGTCTGGGTACAAAGGTGGCAAAGTTGCTGAGAGGTAAG
>JAZONI010000181.1:0-2698 GCA_045654445.1 Bacteroidaceae bacterium
CAGTTGTGGACACTCGGCGATTCGCCGACATGCTGTGAGCCTTTTGCGATACAGCCTTCGCGTCTTTCGCGAGATTCGCGTGAAACTATCCTTTTGCGTGAAACAAAAAATCTGCGTGCGAGAAATCTTGTATCACTTACACCACAAAGGTACTCCGATTTGAAAGAAAATCACAGAAAACGGACGAAAAACTCCATTCATCTGCAAAAAGTGTCAAAAAATTGGACACTTTTCATCGAAAAAAGCATTTTCTTCATTTTTTCTTGCGATGGTGCTTGCGCGAACTTTAAGGAAACAGATACCCCTGTGCAGCGAGGTTTACAAAGTTACATCTGATGGAACAAAGGGATAAGGATAGCCCCTGCCTATACGCTTATAGATGCAGAAAAGTGTGAAAGAATCACATTTTCTCCTGTTTTTTATGTACCTTCGCTATGTGTTTCGGTGGTGAATCGGGGAAAACTGAAAAAAATGTGAAAAAGTGCGATTTTTTTCCATTTTTTCAGAATCTTTTCAGAATTGAGCCCTATCTTCGCCATCGGAAAAGCAATGAAAATAGAGAAGGAACACTTAAATGACACATAACACATTGATAACAAGTTATATATGTAGCCCCCCCCTAAATCTGGGGCTATGCCCGGAGACTTCGCTATGCGCTACCGTGCGGCACGACTCGTGCCCTGCGGTGGCGCATTTTGTTTTACCCCCGTCGCGGCATCAGCCGTCTACCAGCGCCCCTAACGACCCTATAAACTCAAAAACTCAAAAACTAAAAAACTAAAAACAATATGAAACCAACAGACAACAACCGACTACCCTATGAGGCTCCACGCTGCGAGGTGATGGAACTCGAATGTGAACAGATGATGCTGGCATTGAGCGGCACTGGCTCCGACAGTGATGACTCAGAATTTGGCGGAGCCTCAGAGCGCCGTGGTGCATGGGGCGACTTCTGGGAGTGATTGATTAACGTGAATTACCATAAATAGCCCGCAAATAACCATAAATAAATTATTCATGTAAACAATACACCAACCACATGAACAGACGAAACAAACAATTCAAAAAGAGCTGTCCCTCTGACAGCTACGGTAGATTTGCAATCTGCCGTACAGGAGGTGGGGATTTGCAATCCCCGTACTCGGCTCGCCGCTGTGGCATCTTGCTCCTCGCAGCCGCCCTCACCTTCACCGCCTGCCAGCAAGACCAGGAGCCCCTCGTTCCCGATGTGCCCGACGTGCCGCAGAACGCCTACGAGCAGCTTACCTTCAGCACCGCCGATGACGATGCCGCCAAAGCGGCAACACGTGCCGTGTGGTCTGACCCTAATGGCAAGGGAAACCTCATCTTCAACTGGGAGGCCGATGATAAAGGTACTGAGATGGTGGCATTGCTCTCCGATGGCTCGGCCTTCGTTCGCAATTATTCGTCAGAGAATCCTACAGACGAGGACTTGCAAGAGGCGCTGTATCACACCTATATGACCATCAGCCCGCAGGAAGACCTTCACAAGGCCGACTTCAAGACAGTGCGCTATTATAACAAAGAGGATAAGGATGCTGCAAAGGCAGTATATGCTGTGACTCCTGTAAACGATTTCTGTATTTTCGAGGCCGATGAGACAAGCTTCAGCGCACAAATGGAGATGCCTGCATCTTTCGTACAGTCATTCTCCCAGACCCCGGAGTTCCTTCGCGACTATATGATGATGTATGGTCTGGGCGAATTTGAGAATGGCAGTGCATCCATTTCTTTCGAGCACATTCCTGCAACATTCCGCTTCATCATCACCAATAAGCGCCCGATAGATGCAAGGCTTGAGGCCGTGAGCCTTAGTGTTGACGGTGGAGCATCAATTGGTTCTAATTATGCGAATGTGCATGGAGATTACACTATTGGAAGCCTTACTGTGGATTTTGCTGGAAATCATAAAAGCATCACCACACTCTTGAACACCACATTGGCTTCTCAAGAGTCATACACAGCATACGCTATGGCTCTGCCGTTGTCTGACGGTGAAACTCTCGAAGGCAAAGATATTAAGTTTGTCATCAACACCGAAGAGCATGGTTTCCTATCATTCGTCCTCACGGGCTCACAAATAGCCAACGCCAATAAAAGCTATGGTGAAGACATTTACAACTGGGTAGGTGGCAAGTCCTACACCATCCGCATGAGCCTTGATGATGTGCTGACCTTCGAGGGCATCAGCGTCACTGACTGGGCTGACGGAGGCACTATCGATGGCGGAGAAGTGGAAGAAAGTACTGAAAATAAATAATGATAACAATAAAAAACAATTAAAGCAATGAAGAAAAGATTATTACCCCTTGCAGCCCTTGCTCTTGCATTTGTGGCTTGCGACCAGAACGATGACCTTGTCGTTGACAACACCAAGGACACCCCCATCTCCATCGCTTCGGCAGGTGTGAACGAGTTGAGTACCCGTGTCATCACCGAAGGACAACTTATAGGAAGAATGGAAGAGCCTGTAGCAATGAGTGTATGGGTTGAAGGTTCAGCAGAAAAGTACAATGCTAACAATGTAGAGTGGGTTCACAATGGTACCAATTGGTACAGCAACAGCACTATGCTGTATGAAGGTGAAAATAAACAAAAGATTTGTGCTTTGAGCCCTTATGTTGATGGTGCTTCAGCCGAAGGCGTAACCATCACTGCCGATGGTGTGACCGACTAT
>JAZONI010000182.1:0-2116 GCA_045654445.1 Bacteroidaceae bacterium
CCATTCTTGATGAATGAGTCACCGAACACGAGCACGTCGTTGCTCTTGATGGGGAGGCAGCTGAAGTAGGTAGCACGCATGCCATGCGAAGCATTGCCGAGACCGCCACGATTCTGCACGGTGAGGGTATTCTCGGGATAAGCACATGATACGGTGTACTCCTCGCCCTCCTGAAGATACTGGCAGATGGTTGAAGCCCATGCCTGGTATGCACCGGCAGTGAGGTGTAGGTTGTCGTAGCTCCATGCTCCACCATCGGCTACGCCGGCGAGTTTGTCATACAAATCTATGTAGGTCACCTTGTCGGTAGCCTCTGCATAGGCCTTGGTGAGCTCGTTGGCCTTGAGCCAGGTAGCCTCCACACGGTTTGAGGTGTTGTTCTTGAGGATGCTGTAGAGGTACACCTTGGTCTGCGGTGAGCGGGCGTGGATGCGGGTCACGATGCTCTTTACATACGCGAGCACCTGCTCGGGGCTGAAGTTGAGTCCGCCCGAGGTAGCGATATCGTTCGTACCGATCATCATGAACACCTTCTTGGGCTTGCCGTTGATGTATGACTCCAGGTTGTCACTCTGCTCGGTAGAGTAGGTGCCTGAGTTACCGCGGTTCACGATAGGCAGATAGTCGCCGTTAGAGGTTACGAAAGCCTCGGGCCAGCAGTGCATGTCGGTGATACTGTTTCCGATGAACACGATGTTATCGCTCGTCACGTTCAGCACTTTGAACGAGTCGTAACGATGGTTACGGAACGGGAGATCTGCAAAGATTGCGGTTGCTGTACACAGCAAGGCCACAAGGAATGTAGATAGTCTCTTCATGGTTTCTTGTTGTTTGAAGTTTAATTAATTATTAATATTTTTAAAAATATCACAAATTCAACGATTTATGAGGAAAGTATTAGGTTTAGGTTTTCAACTGCGCATATCGGGTGCAAAGATACGTAAATGTTTCCATAAATACAAATAATCAGCCACATACCTCGTATGCCCCCCCTACTTCCCAGATGCATAAAAATAAATGGGGTGACCGGTTGGCCACCCCATTTACATTATTTATGTAGGGGAATCGTACCTCCTCAGCTACATTACGCTTTGCTCCACTATGCTAGTAACAACTCCGCGCTTCGCTTGGAAACGTAGTTCGCTGGCCGAAGGGAAAGGCAACTCCCTCATGGGACGACTTGGGAGAACTAAGTTCTCGTCGTCGCAACCAACGCTCATCTCGCGTTGGCCCTCTATAAACAGAGGGAGAGTTGTGACAGTGTTTTTAATTAGTTAAGCAGGCATCCTGTAACTTACGATTACTCCTCGAGCAACAGCTCCACAATCTTGCAGGCCGACTGCGCCACATTGGTACCGGGACCGAAGATAGCGGCTACGCCAGCACGATAGAGGAAGTCGTAGTCCTGTGCGGGGATAACACCACCGGCGATGACCATGATGTCCTCGCGGCCGAGCTTGGCCAGCTCTTCAATAACCTGAGGTACGAGGGTCTTGTGACCGGCTGCGAGTGATGATACACCGAGCACGTTCACGTCGTTCTCTACGGCCTGACGAGCTGCCTCGGCAGGTGTCTGGAACAAGGGACCCATGTCGACGTCGAAGCCGCAGTCGGCGTAGCCGGTAGCTACTACCTTGGCACCACGGTCGTGACCGTCCTGACCCATCTTGGCCACCATGATACGGGGGCGGCGGCCCTCCTTCTTAGCAAACTCCTCGGTGAGGGCGCATGCGCGCTCGAAGTCTGCATCTTTCTTGCTTTCTGATGAATACACGCCTGAAATAGTTCTGATTACTGCTTTATATCGGCCTACGATTTTCTCGCAAGCGTATGAAATCTCTCCAAGGGTAGCACGTACGCGTGCTGCCTCTACGGCCAGTGCCAGAAGGTTGCCCTCGCCTGTCTCTACGCACTTGGTGATGGCATCGAGCGCTGCCTCTACGGCTGCCTCGTCGCGCTTCTCACGCAGCTGCTTGAGACCCTCGATCTGCTCGAGACGTACGGCGGTGTTGTCCACCTCGAGGATGTCGATGGGGTCCCCCTTCTCGAGACGGTACTTGTTGGTACCCACGATGGTCTGTGCACCTGAGTCGATGCGAGCCTGTGTGCGGGCAGC
>JAZONI010000183.1:0-26441 GCA_045654445.1 Bacteroidaceae bacterium
GTCCCATCTGAACGAAAGTGTCAATACCCACAGCATGGAATAAAGGGAAACGTAAACCTCAACAGTATGGCTATAGAAAAGGTGTAAATCTTTCCAGCTAATGAAGCAAAAAACCGTCTACTAAAATCAGGAAAAGACAGACGATTGAAACAAGCAGGTAAGTACTGATGGCAATATAGATTTGTATCCTCACTGCATTCTCCGTAGTACCCCAAAACTTCTTAATCTTGAGGTGCTGCTTGAGCCATTTGAAGAACAGTTCTATCTGCAAGAATCTGCCACGTTTTCTTTGCTATTTGTCAGTTAATCGTTATTTTTGCGATATTTTAGGGCAAAAGTTTGGGCAACGGGAACTGGAGACCTCTAAAAACTGAATCTGCACTTTTGCTAATGACCCAACTTGGAACAATGAAGAAGATACTGACGCTACTGCTTCTCGCACTGATGGCGTGCGAGGTGGCCATGGCAAAGAAACCCATAGAGATAAAGGTTATCTCATATAACATACGCACCATTGCACGTGATGGCGACAACAAGTGGGAGAATCGCCGGCATGCGACGCGCAATATGCTGAACAGGCATAATCCCGATCTCTTCGGGCTGCAGGAGGCGATGAAGCCGCACCTGAAGTACCTCGACAAGTTTTTTCCGCAGTATAGCCGTGTGGGCGCAGGACGCGACGATGGCAAGATGGCTGGCGAGGTGATGGCCATCTATTATAATACGGAGCGCTTCGACCTGCTCGATAGCGGCACCTTCTGGCTGAGCGAGACTCCCGACAAAGTTTCCAAGGGGTGGGATGCTGCATGTAACCGTACGGTGACTTGGGTGAAGGTGCGCGACAAGGAGAGCCGCAAGAGGTTCTACTACTTCAACACACACCTTGACCACAAAGGGCGGGTGGCGCAAACCGAGTCTATAAAACTGATTGTAGAAAAAATAAAAGAGATTGCTGGGCCTAGGGCAACCGTGATACTGGGCGGTGACTTCAACGTGGTGCCCGAGGATGAGATCTTCGCTCCGCTGAATGAGTTTATGCATACGGCACGTACCACAGCGGAGGTGACTGAAGAGAAGGACACCTTCAACGGGTTTAGCGAGCGGAAGAGACGCAACGTGATAGACCACGTGTTCTACCGTGGACGCAGAGCGAAGTGCAGCGAATACCATGTACTCGATGGTGATTACGGCGCTCCGTACATCTCGGACCACTATCCCGTAGAGGTAGTGCTGACGCTCTAAGGCCGTATCCGACTTACATTATCGGTAGTATTATAAATGAAAAAACAAAACATGACAGACAGAATGAACAGGAACGGCATCGCCCTCAATCGGTATTGGGCATGCTTGGTGCTGATGCTTGCTGCAGTATTCTCAGTTGCAGCACAAGGAAAGGACATTGCGGGCGAGTTGATGCCTGCTATCAATGTGGTGAACATATCAACGAACAAGAAAAGCCTGGCTCTGGGCGGTCTCTCCAATATCGTGAAGGAAAAGGCCTTTGGGGTGCAGATAGGCGGACTCTACAATCACATCGGTGATATGGGGCGCGGTGTTGCCATTGCAGGACTGGGCAATACGGTTCTAGGCTCATACTATGGCATGCAGATAGGTGGATTATGGAACTACAATGCCGATGCCTCAAAAGGGCTGATGATTGGCGGATTGAGCAATATCGTAGGAGATAGCTTTGATGGGATGCAACTTGCAGGACTGACCAACACAGCCAAGGACACGAAGGGTGTACAGGCTGCAGGACTCGCTAATTGGGTAAAGGATATGTATGGAATGCAACTTGCGGGATTGGCTAATATCTCACAAGATGCCTTCGGCTTGCAAATTGCAGGGCTTACCAATATCGCCAAAGAGGTATACGGCATGCAATTTGCCGGGCTGGTCAATGTGGCAAAGAGGGTAAAGGGCGTGCAATTTGCTTCGATACTCAATGTCGCCGAAGAGAGCGACTGTCCTATAGGCCTAATCAACATCGTGAAGAATGGTAGCATGGGCGTGGCGTTCACCTACGACATGATGGGCAATGCATTGGCGTCGTTCCGATCGGGTGGCAAATGCACCTATGGCATTGTGGGCGTGGGGCTCAATCAGTGTGTGGCCGACAAACTGGTGTTGGAGGCCGGCTACGGCGTACACATCCCCGTATGCAAGTGGCTACAGGTGAACAATGAGGTGAAAGCGACCGCTCCGATAAATACCTCATCAACCAACTTTGCCTATCTGCTTGCCCCATCCATCACCTTGTGGAACCACTGTAACCTCTTTGGCGGAGCGAGCATCAACTATCTCATGGCCGACACGGACTTGGACTTTGTGCCCAAACACGAGTTGTGGAACAAGCAGTCAGCCGATGGTGTACACCGTCTGTACATAGGCTATCAAGTAGGTGTGCAGTATGTATTCTGATTTTTTGTCTACACGAAACAGATAGAAATCTTTACAGCCCTAAGGAATACTTTCAAAGTCTATCAGAACGCAGTCGAGGCAGCACCCATGTGCTGCCTCGGCCTTTATCTGTCGGTTGTGGACGTTAACGTGCGTAACTTACGGCGCGTGTCTCGCGGATAACCGTAATCTTCACCTGGCCGGGATAGGTCATCTCGTCCTGGATCTTCTTGGCGATGTCTGCCGAAAGGGTTTCGGTGGTCTTATCGTCAATCTTGTCGGCACCTACGATGACGCGGAGCTCGCGACCTGCCTGGATGGCGTAGGTCTTGGTGACACCGGGGTATGACATGGCCAACTGCTCGAGGTCGTTGAGACGCTTCATGTAGGCCTCTACAATCTCGCGGCGAGCACCGGGGCGTGCGCCTGAGATGGCGTCGCAGACCTGCACGATGGGGGCCAGCAGGCTCTCCATCTCGACTTCGTCGTGGTGGGCACCGATGGCATTGCAGATGTCGGGCTTCTCCTTGTACTTCTCGGCCAACTTCATGCCATAGAGTGCATGGGGCAACTCGTTCTCCTCATCGGGCACCTTACCTATATCGTGCAAGAGACCTGCGCGCTTGGCCTTCTTGGGGTTGAGGCCGAGCTCGGCGGCCATCACGGCACAGAGGTTGGCGGTTTCGCGAGCATGCTGCAGGAGGTTCTGGCCGTATGAAGAGCGGTACTTCATCTTACCGATGATGCGAATGAGCTCGGGATGCAGACCGTGGATGCCCAGGTCGATGGTGGTGCGCTTACCTGTCTCGATGACCTCTTCCTCGACTTGCTTCTTCACCTTGGCCACTACCTCTTCGATGCGTGCGGGGTGGATGCGGCCGTCGGTCACCAACTGGTGGAGGGCCAAGCGGGCGATCTCGCGACGGACGGGGTCAAAGGCTGAGATGACGATGGCCTCGGGGGTGTCGTCAACGACAATTTCAACGCCTGTTGCGGCTTCGAGAGCACGGATGTTACGGCCTTCACGACCGATGATGCGGCCCTTCATCTCGTCAGAGTCGATATGGAAGACGGTTACAGAGTTTTCGATGGCGGTCTCTGTAGCCACGCGCTGGATTGACTGTATCACGATGCGCTTGGCCTCCTTGTTGGCGGTCATCTTGGCATCGTCCATAATCTCGTTGATATATGAGGCAGCCTGTGTTCTTGCCTCGGCCTTCATGGACTCGACAAGCTGCTCGCGTGCCTCTTCGGCCGAAAGGCCACCGATGGCTTCGAGGCGCTCGCGCTCCTGCTTCTGCAGGCTGTCGAGCTCTTCCTGCTTCTTGCCCACAATCACCATCTGCTCGTCAAGGTTGGCCTTGATGGCGTCTACCTCGTTGCGGCGACGCTGGTTCTCGCTCTGCTGTTGGTTGAGCTGGATCTCGCGCTGCTTGATGCGGCTCTCGGCCTGCTGCAACTTTTGGTTACGTGCAGCCACCTCCTTCTCCAATTCAGCCTTCTTGTTCAAGAACTTCTCCTTTACTTCAAGAAGTTTGTTCTTCTTCATCACTTCGCCTTGCGCTTCCGCTTCGGCCAAGATACGCCTTGCCTTGGACTTTGCTCCAGAGAAGGCAATTGCGTAAGCAAGTGCAGCACCGATAGCCAGGCACAGCACTCCGACAATTACTGGTATTAAATACGTTGTCATAGTTTGTTACTAATGTTTTTAAATTAAAAAATCGCACTACCCTACACCGCAGGACTTTCGCCCGTTGGTGCCATGTAGTGCGTGATTATACCTTCAAAAAAACAGACAATAGGTCAAACGTGCAGGCCGTTCTCTGCCAAGTACTCGTCGAGTCTTATGCTGAGCTCTTCGAACTTCTCCTGGTAGGGACGTGTGTCGGTACGCATCTTCTCTTGCTGATACATCACCCCGATATGGAGTGCTACCATCGCGAGGTATTTCTCGGTCGTCTGCCCGGGGAAACGCCCCCGATACACGTTCAACTTATCATCAATGTGCTTTACTGCCTTGCGGATAGCTTCCTCTTCCTTCGGGTCGATCTTCAGGAAGAAGGTCATCCCGGCAATAATCACCTTTATTCTCAGTTGGTTGGTCGGTGTCATAGTCCTTCTTCTTGTTGCTATAATGCATTGATCAGTTCTATGCACTTGTCCACTTCACGCACTAACTTTGATAACCGTTTCTGTGCACTCTCGATATCAGAATCTCCAATGCCGATTACCTTGGCCAGCTTGAGCTCGGTGTAGGACTGGGTCAATGATGCATTTTGTCTGCGCAACTCATCCAACTCAACGGACTGACCTTCTATCGTATTCCTCAACTGCCTGTTCTCTTCTTTCAGCTGCGTATACGCATTCATCAGCCTGCTTAGTTTTGATTCAAAGTTTTCGACTGTTAATACATCTGCTCCTATCATCTTAACCAAACTACGTTACAAATGTAGCCTTTTTTTCACAAAAACGAAATTGTTTTACAAAAAAAATAGGCCTACACAGGCTAAAAAGCACTTTTTACCCACTCGCAGTATGGGCAGCAAGGGAAAAAGAGAGCTAAAGCATACCCAAATCCCTGAACATCCCGTGGTAATAGACGGCTTTCTTGTCGAGAGCAAGCGGATAGGCCCGCGAGGAGGAGGGCATACGGTAGAAGCGCAGTTCACGCTGCCCGACACGGAGGAGCGTATATGCCCCAATCTTAGGTTTGGCGACCTTGTATTGCGACACGATTTCGTCGGTAGCCTTCTCGCCGGTGGTGACTATGGCCTCGCACTGTGGGATGTGACGCAGCAGCTCGTCGATGTCGGTAGGACGGATGATCTCGAGGAAATTGTCTGAGGCATTGTCGCGCAACCGGCGCACCTCCTCGGCAGTGTCATACAGCGCGATACCCACCTCCTCCAGGAAACGGACTATATCTTCCCGAATGAACCGCTTCGCCCGACTATCGACAAAGACGTTCCTGTCGGCAAAGAACAGCAGTCCCATGATGCGCCACATGTCATTCTGGAAATTCGGATAAAAGAACTCCATGCTCCAACGCTTCTGCTGGGGAGGAAAACTGCCGAGCATCAACACTTTGGCGTTGCCCGGCAGGAATGGTCTCAGAGGATGGCTCTCCGAAGAAAGCATACAGAATCAGTCTTTCTTCTTAGATTCTTTCTTGGCCAGACGAATGACATTGAACACAAAGTCGGTCATCCATTGTCCGGAATAGCCCAATGAAGTCTGCAGTTGACGTACTGCAGCAACAGTCTTGAACATGGCCTCGTCCTTCCAGTTGTTCTTGGTGAGGATATTGCTGATGGCAGCCTCGGTCTGCGTGTAGAGCATCTTCTTGAAGGGGATGCGCATGGTGTACTTCATCTCATTGCTCACAGCCATCATCAAGCTCTCGTTGAAACGCTGGAACTGGAAGAAATAGCTGTTCACCATATTCACATTGCGGCAGTTCTTCTTGATAGAAGCATCAATCTCCTTGAAAAAAGCTTCATTGAGGCCATAGATCTGCATCAGCATCTTCTTGCAGCGCGACTTCTCGGCCACACCCAACTTGTTGTTCTGGGTAGCCACCTTGAGCGTGCGCTTGAACATGGCCAGATCGGGCAACATATTGATGTTGCTGATGCCCAAATTGCCCGCCATCACTGCCTGATAATACACACGAATGAGGGTCATGAAATCTTCGATTCCACCCACTTTATTTTCTTCAGCTTCCGTCTTTTTACGGAACAAGTTTCCTAAAAATCCCATATATATTCAATTTTGCCGCAAAAGTACACAAAAGTTTAAAGTAACGCAAAGTTTATTTTGTTTTTGTTATCCCAACTGAGCAGAATCATTTATCCCTCAAAAGAGCGCTCGTTTTTTTTGCTAAATATTAGGTTATATCAAAAACAACCGCTATTTTTGCATCAATGTAGAAAAAACTCGTAAAAAAAATAACAATATGAAAAAGTTTAAATTACTAGCGCTGATCGGCTTAATCTTAGCCTCATCATGTACGTCGTACAAACAAGTTCCCTATTTGCAAAACAGCAGAGAAATAGACACGACAATAGTAACCGAACTATATGATGCCCGCATACAGCCCAAGGACATGCTGACCATCACTGTCAGCAGCGAAAACCACGAAGCCGCAATTCCTTTCAATCTAACAGTTGCTACAACTGCTTCGGCAAACTCACGCTCCACCTATTCGCAACCGGTACTCCAGACCTACCTCGTTGACAATAATGGCTATATTGAGTTCCCCACTATTGGCCAGCTACATATCAGCGGACTCACCAAGACCGAGACTGAATCTTTAATCAAGAGCAAAATCAAGTCACACTTCAGCAGCGACCCTATTGTCAATGTGCGTTTCACAAACTACAAGATCTCTGTTTTGGGAGAAGTGGCACGTCCTAACACCTATACCATCTCTAACGAAAAAGTAAACCTGTTTGAGGCTTTAGCCATGGCAGGAGACCTCACCATATACGGTAAGCGTGATGGCATCAAACTCATCAGAGAGGAAATGGATGGCACCAAGAAGATTATCCCCATCAATCTTAATGACGCCAATTTAATCTATTCACCCTACTACTACCTGAGACAGAATGACGTAATCTATGTAGAGCCCAACAAAGCCAAAGCACAGAACTCTGAGATCGGCAGCATGACATCCATGTTCTTCTCAGCTACCTCTATCATGATTTCAATCGCAAACTTACTGTTTAACATCCTCAACTAATACAACATAGCGACTTATTCAAGTTCGGGAAATACATAGATATGGACAACAACGAATACAATATCAACAACATAGAGACTGAACCAGAAGAAACCAGCTTGGACATCAAGGACATCTTAACAAAGATGCTAATCTACTGGAAATGGGTAGTCTGCTCCATTATTTGTTGTTTGGCGGTAGCGTTCGTATATTTACAATACACTACCCCTATATATAGGATACAAGCTTCAGTCATGATCAATGACGCCAAAAAGGGGTCTTTCCAGAATCAATTGATAGCCTTGCAAGACTTTGGCTATATGTCTACCGTAGGAAGCATTGACAATGAAATTGAAGTCCTATCTTCTAAGTCTATGATCAAACAGGCCGTGCTTGACAAAGAACTCTATAAGGAATACCGCATAAAGGAATATCTAACAGAGAGAGTCATCTATGGAAAGTATCCGGTAAACATAGATATCCCCAAGGAGGATGTGGAGCAACTGAACAGAGGCCTCACACTCAGGATTACACAACCGGACTCCTCGACATATACAATAGCATATACCTACAGAAACCAGAGAACGGACGAAGTAGAAGAATATGAAAGAAGCATATCGGCCTTACCTTATGTTATAGAAAGTCCTATAGGCAAGTTGATCCTTTCCAAAGGAGAAGGCGAGACACTATCTCCCACCCAAACGCTGTATGTATCTGTTGTTCCGCCGATAAATATGGCAAAAGCCTTCCTCAGGAACTTATCAATAGAGCCCACCTCGAAAACCACATCGATTGCATACATTTCGTTATTGGATGTAAACAAATCACGTGGCGTAGATTTCATCAACAGTCTTGTACAAGCCTATAATAAAGCCAGCAACAATGACAAGAACCTTGTTGCCATGAAGACAGACGAATTCATCAAGAGACGTCTAATCAAAGTGGAGGGCGAATTAAGCGCTACAGAGAATGCCATAGCAGAATTCAAGCGTACGTCAGGACTTACCAACCTTACAGGTGACGCCCAAAGAGTACTGGCAAGCAGCTCCGAATATGAGAAAAGAAGTGTGGAGATAAACACTCAACTGAATCTCATCAAGTATCTACGCGAATACATCAATAATCCGGCCAATGAGATGGAGGTGCTACCTGCCAATGTAGGTTTGACCGATGCATCTCTAATGACCATGATCAACAAATACAACGAGAGCATCGTAGAGAGAAGAAGATTGTTGCGCACAGCCAGCGAGAGCAACCCTACCGTCATCGACATTACGACAAGTGCCAAACTGCTGTCAAACACAATCAAGACATCAGTAGAGTCACTTTTCAATACCCTTTCTATCCAAAAGAACGACATAGAAAAGGAAAACAAAAAGTACACCTCAAAAATCAGCGACGCTCCAACCCAAGAAAAGATTCTCGAAGAATACAAACGTCAACAAGAGGTGAAGTCCGGACTTTACTTGATGCTCTTGCAAAAACAAGAAGAGAACTCTATTGCCTTGGCCGCCACTGCTGACAATGCCAAGATCATTGACGCAGCCTTACCGAATGAGGCACCCGTTTCCCCAAAAAGGAGAATGGTCTATTTGGTCGCCTTATTGTTAGGTCTTGCCATACCCGCAGGCCTTATCGCTTTAAGCGAAGTGCTACGTTATAAGATAGAAGGCCGTAACGACCTGGAGAAGTTGACCAAAGTGCCCATCCTTGGCGATGTCGTCATTGCACATAACTTAAAGAAAGGACAGAGAGGCATTGTCGTTCGCGAAAACGACAACAATGCAATGACCGAGACATTCCGTTCTATTAGAACCAATCTACAATTTATCCTTGACAGTCCTGAGAAAAAGGTGTTACAGTTCACATCCACCACTTCGGGCGAAGGAAAAACCTTCGTGTCATCAAACTTGGCGATGAGCTTGGCTCTCCTCGGTAAGAAAGTCATCCTCATAGGATTGGACATCCGCAAACCACGTTTAGCTGAGATGTTTGGCTTCGCTAACCGCAAGAAAGGAATCACCTCATTCTTGGTAGGCGACCCCGAAGACAAGGAGCTACTGTTTGACCAAATTATGCCATCAGGGATTAACGACAATTTGGATATACTCCCCGCAGGTATAATTCCACCTAACCCCGCAGAACTGCTATCAAAAGTCAATCTTGACAATGCCATTAAGTTCTTGACCGAGAAGTACGATTACATTCTCCTCGACACCGCTCCTGTAGGATTAGTAACAGATACGCTGATTATCGCTAGAGTCGCTCACGCATCCATCTATGTCTGCCGTGCCGACTATACTGCTAAAAGAGACTTGAATCTGGTCAACACTCTCTACAATGAGAACAAGTTGAAAAACATGAGTCTCGTCCTCAACGGCGTCGATATGTCAAAAAGAAAATATGGCTTCTATTACGGACAATATGGAAGCTACGGACATTATGGAAGTTATGGCAACTATGGACAAGACGATTTGGACACCCCGAAGAAAACGAGGACAAGGAAGTAACAGCAGATATTTTCATAGAATGAATGGGAGGCACATGTCTCCCATTTTTCATATCTCCATCTAGTGTGAACAAGCCTCTACTTCACACAACTTAAGATTTATATTAGAACAGAAAGCCCTATGATTGTCTTACCACCGCCATGTGCAGCAAATCAGGACTAAGATATCGCTGAGCCAATTGCTGTAAAAGGCGTGCATCGGTCGTCTGTATAGCCTCCATAGTACGCTCTATGTGATCGAGTGGTAATCCCAAGTGATCCATAAAGATATAGGCATCGGTGAGTGCAAAGGCTCCTTCATAGTTGCGACAAATCTCACCCCTCATATAGTTGCGCACCATGCACAATTCATCGTCACCCACAAGTTCTGTCTGCAAGCGACATATCTCGCGATGCACCTCACCAATCACTTCATCAGCCTTGTCAGACAAGGCTTCACATGCGACCATAAACATGACTTGCGGTGTATTCGTCACAAGATCGGCACTTATATGATAGGTATATCCCTTTTCTTCACGTACATTTTTCATGAGACGGCTGCCGAAGTAGCCACCCAAGACTGTAGTAAGCACACGCATCGGCAAATAATCTTCATCACGCACATCCATCAGCAGGCATCCCATGCGTATGCTGCTTTGCATAGCATCGGGCTGCACGATAGTAATCTGGCGTTCTCCGGACGAATGGATAGGATAGTCACGCGCCTCAACAGCGCATGTGCTCCCCCACTCTTCAGCTCCAAAAAGCGATTCCACCCGTGCAAGTACTCCCTCATCAATAGCGCCCGAGAGATAAATAGAGCAATGGCTAGAACCATAGTAACGATGATAAAAGTCGGTGAGCACACCTTTGTGCAAGCGGTCATAATCCTCGACCTCAGTCGGCACGCCACAAGGATGTTCATTGCCATAAATACTTTGACGCAAAGCACGCATAGCACGTACATCGCCCTTCTGTATGTTGACCATAAACTGCGCCTTATTATTTTCGCGCACAACATTCAATTGCTCCTCACTAAAGGTGGGGGAAAGCAACATCTCGTGCAGCAGAGTGATGGTGTGGTCAAAAAACTTACGCAACGTGTACAAGGTGACAAATGTACGATTCATAGCCACACTCAATTCGAGCCATGCCCCATAGAAGTCTATGCGCTCGGCAAAGGCCGAAGCGCTATATCCCCGGCACCCCTCGCGCAACATACGGCACGTGAAAAGAGCTTGCAGCCGTTGCACCTGATGCCATTGACCCGCTTCAAAGACAAAGTCGATGCGCACCGCATCTACTCCATTGGCCTCTATCACGTATAAAGGTATTCCATTGGAAAGACGCTGCACCGCTGGCTTGCGAAAGACAAACGGCACACTTTGCACTAGCGGAGGTAGACTGCGGTCAAGCATAGAAGTTGAGTATCGTCTGTCGCAAGTTTATATACAATCAATGATTTGAGGTTAAAAGCCAAAAGACTCATCCAACTCCTGCTCAGCAGCAAAATTATTGACGATAGTCTGCTGCGCACAGGGATTAAAGTCCTCAGGAATATTGAATACCTCCTCCTGCGAGTAGCCTAGCGATTCATCAGCATATACCTTTTGCATGTAGATGGCCCATATGGGGAGTGCCATTGAAGCTCCTTGGCCATCGCTCATGGAAGTAAAGTGAATATCACGGTCATCACCGCCTACCCAACATCCACTCACAAGCGAAGGCGTGTAGCCCATGAACCATCCGTCGGCATTCTCATTGGTCGTACCCGTCTTACCGGCAATCTCTGCTGTAAATCGGTATTTGAAGCGCAGGCGTCGTCCTGTACCCTCATCGATTACAGCCTTCATCATGTCGATCATCTTATAGGAACTTTCTTTGCTGATAACCTCATATGTCTTGGGAGAGAAAGTAGCCACGATGTTGCCCTCATTATCCTCGATACGAGTCACAAAGAGCGGTTCGGTACGTATACCATTATTGGGGAAAGCAGTATAGGCACCCACCATCTCACCCACTGAGATATCACAGGGGCCGAGGCAAAGTGAGGGTGTTGGCTGTATATCCTGGTTGCGTATACCAAACTGGTGTATCAGATTCTTGAAAGCATAAGGGTTGAGTTTGCTCATAAGGTAAGCTGATATCCAGTTGTTAGACTGCGACAATCCCCATCGCAGCGTCACAATCTTTCCATAATCATCCTTGCTTCCCGTATTGCGAGGTTGCCATATCTGTCCGTCTTCGGTCAGGAGAGTCTGCTCCACGTTACGGGTCTGATCACATGGTGAGAAACCATTTTCCATTGCCAACGTATAGAGATAAGGCTTGATAGTAGAACCTACCTGTCGACGGCCAACCATGGCCATATCATATTGGAAATGGGTATAGTCAGGACCACCTACATAAGCTTTCACATAGCCCGTGATAGGATCCATCGACATGAATCCTACGCGCAAGAAATGCTTGTAGTAACGTATTGAGTCCATAGGCGACATGATGGTGTCGCGGTCGCCACCATATGCAAATACGCGCATGGGGTACTTCACATTGAACGAGTCACGTATAGCCTTGTCAGAATATCCCGCCTTCTTCATGCCACGATAGCGGTCGGTCTGCTTCATGGCTCTCACGAGAAGTGTTTCTATCTCGTCAGGCTTCAGATTATCGTACGGAGCGTTACGCTGTCCCTTCTTTGTTTTGAAGAAGCGGGGCTGCAGATACTCCTTGATATGTTCATCTACGGCCTCTTCGGCATACTGCTGCATACGTGAATCGAGGGTCACATGTATCTTGAGACCATCAGTATAGAGGTTGTAGTGGCTGCCATCCTTCTTGGTATTCTTGTTGCACCATCCATAGAGTGGGTTATTGGCCCAATCAAGCGAGTCTTCGTAGAATTTCTGCATCTGCCATCCACGATAGTTCTTGCGTTCAGGTTTCTTGGCGGTCATCACACCACGCAGATACTCACGGAAATAGGGAGCCGGGCCCAGCTTATGGTCTACACGGCGGTAGTTGAGTTCAAGAGGCTTGGCCTGCAATGAATCAGCCTGTGCCGCTGTAAGGCAATTGTTCTTCTCCATCTGTGCGAGTACCACATTGCGACGGTTGCGAGTTATCTCATTGCGGCGTATGGGGTTGTAGAGTGATGAGTTCTTACACATACCTACCAGTGTGGCAGCCTCCTCTACGTTGAGTTCATTTGGTTCTTTAGAGAAGTAGGTGTTGGCTGCGGTCTTGATACCGATGGCATTGTTACCAAAGTCATATTTATTGAGATACATGGTGAGTATCTCCTCCTTGGTGTAGTACTTCTCCAGTTTCACGGCGATAACCCACTCGATAGGTTTCTGGAACAGGCGCTCCACCTTGCTTCCTGCGACATCAGTATAGAGCTGTTTTGCCAACTGCTGGGTCAGCGTGCTACCTCCTCCCGAAGAAGATTGGCGTAGCAGTCCTGTCTTCACGATGGCACGCATCAATGCACGTAGGTCAATACCCGAGTGTTTAGTAAATCGTACATCCTCCGTACTTATCAACGCCTCAATCAATGCGGGCGACAGGTCCTCATAATCGGTCCACACACGATTCTCACGACTATACGAATAAGTACTGAGCAACTTGCCATCCGAAGAGATAATCTGCGTGGCAAACTTATAATTCGGATTTTCCAACTCTTCAACAGGGGGCACAAAACCGATCCATCCTTTCGTGATAGAATAAAAGACCAAGAAAATGGCCAATAAACCAACTGCTAAAAGTCCCCATAGGGCATATATCACCTTCTTTACCATAACGTACTGATCGTTTACTTCGTAAATAATCTACAAAATTACAACAAATAATCGAATCACTCGCAATTTGGTCCAATTTTATACACCCTTCCAATAGATATTATCCAAAAAAATCCCCCTTTCCCGTCTTGAGTTATAGAATAAGACAAAGAGATGAACAAGCATAAAAAATTAGGAAGGAACTGAGACAACCAATACTAAAAGTTTTCTAATAGAACAAAAAGTAACATTGACACAACAAAGGTTGGGAAAATTCAATAATAATATGTATCTTTGCAAGGTTATAAAGGAAGATACTGTTATACACATTAGATAGAATGGAATTTACAGCGAAACAAATTGCAGCGTATGTCGGAGGCGAAATCATAGGCGACGAGAATGCCACCGTATACACCTTTGCCAAGATTGAGGAGGGTGTAAAGGGAGCCTTGTCGTTCCTCGCCAACCCGAAATATGCATCCTACATATATGATACCCAATCGAGCATTGTATTGGTGAACAACGACTTCGTCCCTGAGCGGTCCATACAGGCCACACTCATCAAAACAGCGAACGCCTATGAGAGTTTGGCCAAACTGATGGCACTATACGAGTCGGTAAAACCCAAGAAGACAGGCATCAGCCCCATGGCATCAGTAGCCACATCGGCCACCATCGGTGAAAATGTATACATTGGCCCATTCGTATCGATAGGCGAGAAGACCGTGATTGGCGACAACACCATCATTGAGGCTAACACCTCGGTGGGCGACAGCGTAACCATAGGCAGCGACTGCATCCTCTACAGCAATGTTACCATCTATCACGACTGCAAGGTGGGTAACCGCTGCATACTGCATGCCGGCAGTGTAGTCGGTGCCGACGGATTTGGCTTTGCTCCTGGAACCAATGGTTACGAAAAGATACCTCAAATAGGTATCGCCATCCTTGAAGACGATGTAGAGATTGGAGCAAACACATGCATTGACCGTGCCACTATGGGGGCCACCATTATTAAGCGCGGCGTAAAATTAGACAACATGGTACAGGTAGCCCACAATGTGGTCATTGACGAGCATACCGTAATGGCAGCCCAATGCGGTGTGGCAGGATCTACCAAAATAGGCAGTTGGTGCATGGTAGGTGGACAAGCTGGCATCAGCGGACATATCAAGCTGGGCAACCAAGTGAAGGTAGGAGGCCACTCGGGTGTCACCAATAGCGTACAAGACGGCAAGGCTGTAATGGGGTATCCCGCATTCGATCACACGCAGTTTGCCCGTGCCACGGTCATCTTCAAGAAATTGCCCGAGATGTACCGCGAGATGGATGCATTAAAGAAAGAAATTGAATCACTGAAACAACAACTTGCCAATGGCAAGGCCTAACAGAAAATATGGCAAAGCAGAAAACGATAAAAGATAGTTTTGTACTGTCGGGTAAAGGACTGCACACGGGACTAAGTCTCACCGTGGAATTCTGCCCTGCACCGGAAAACTATGGATATAAAATAGAGCGCATCGATGTAGAGGGTACTCCCCTCATCGAAGCACTGGCCGAGAATGTCAACGAGACACAGCGTGGCACAGTACTCTCTAATGGTACAGAGCGCGTCAGCACCGTAGAACACGGTTTGTCAGCCCTCTACGCACTTGGCATTGACAACTGCCACATCAAGGTCAACGGTCCCGAATTCCCCATCCTCGAAGGAAGCGCTAAGCTGTACGTAGAGAACATTCTGCGTGTAGGCATCGTGGAACAAGAGGCCGAAAAGGACTACCTCGTGGTAACCGAGCCCATTGAATATCACGATGAAGCGAGCGGCTCTATCTTGCGCATAGAGCCCGCCGACGAGTTTGCTGTAAGTGTTGTGGTTTCGTTCGACTCCAGCAGCATCAGCAATCAGCAGGCCGAACTGATGAACATGAAGGATTTCCCCACCGAGATTGCTCCCTGCCGCACCTTTGTGTTTGTGCGTGACATCGAGCCTCTATTGGCAGCAGGACTCATCAAGGGTGGCGACCTCGACAATTCCATCGTGCTCTACGAGCGCGAGATGCCGCAAGACCGCTACGACCGTCTGGCCGATGCGATGAACATCCCCCGCATGGATGCCAAGAAGTTAGGTTATATCAACCACCGTCCTTTAGTATGGGACAACGAACCTGCGCGCCATAAGCTACTCGATGTCATTGGCGACATGTCACTCGTCGGCAAACCCATCAAAGGTCATATCACCGCCTACCGTCCTGGCCACAGAGTGAATAACCAACTGGCACGCCTGTTGAGAAAATTCCTAACTCATAACCCCTAATTATCTGACATATGAGCAACATCAGTCCATTAGCATATATACATCCCGAAGCCATCATTGGCGATAATGTAGAGATTGGTCCTTTTGTATATATCGACCGTAACGTAGTGATTGGCGACAACAACGTCATCATGCCCAATGCCAACATCCTCTACGGATCACGCATCGGCAATGGCAACACCATCTTCCCCGGTGCAGTCATCGGAGCCATACCACAAGACCTCAAGTTCCGTGGTGAGGAGACCACGGCCGAGATTGGCGACAACAACACCATACGCGAGAATGTTACCATCAACCGAGGTACTGCTGCCAAGGGACGCACTATCGTAGGCAGCAACAACCTGCTCATGGAGGGCGTACACGTAGCACACGACACAATTGTGGGCAATGGCTGTATCATCGGCAACCAGACCAAGCTGGCAGGCGAGGTTATCGTCGACGATTTTGCCATCATCAGTTCCACCGTACTCATCCACCAGTTCTGCCGCATCGGTAGCCACGTGATGGTACAGGGCGGATGCAAGAGTAGCAAGGAGATCCCTCCATACATCATCGCCGCACGCGAGCCCATCTCCTACTGCGGTCTCAACCTCGTAGGTCTGCGCCGCCGCGGCTTCACTCGCGAACAGATCGATGCTATCCACCAAGCCTACCGCTACATCTATCAGAGCGGTCTAAACACCACGATGGCCATCGAGCGCATCAAGGAAGAGATGGAAATGACACCCGAGGTGGAATACATCGTATCATTCGTTGAAAACGCCAAACGCGGCATCATCAAGTACGAAGAGTAAAAGAGTTTCTACAAGTTTAGATTACACAATCAAGAATTAACTATTCAGAATCAAAATAAACAACCCCATGGTTTACCGTTTTACAATCATTTCAGACGAAGTAGACAACTTCCGCAGAGAGATCCAAATCGATTCAGAGGCCACATTCCTCGACTTCCATCGCGCCATTCTGAAGTCAGTTGGTTACCCCGACGATCAGATGACCTCCTTCTTCATCTGCGACGAGAACTGGGAGAAAGAGACCGAGGTGACCCTCGAGGACATGGGAACCAGTTCAGATGTCGACAGTTGGATTATGGAGGAGACTCCCCTGAGCGAACTTCTCGAAGAGGAGAAGCAGCACTTGCTCTACATCTTCGACCCTCTGGCCGACCGCGCCTTCTTCATCGAGCTCACCGAGATGATTACCGGCAAGCACCTTGACGAAGCCACCTGCACCAAGCAGACAGGTGAAGCGCCACAACACGTGCTCGACTTCGACCAACTCATGGCTGCACAGGTAGCAACTACCACACTCGACGACAGTTTCAACGACGATGAAGACTTCGACCTCGACGAACTCGACCCCGATGGTTTCGAGATGGGCAGCGCCGAAGATTTCGAGAATATGCTTTATTAAATTGGGTGAGAGTTTATGGTTTAGTGCTTAGATTTGCACCTCCAGAGGGAGGACATCGCGAAGCACTAAACCATAATCTTTCAATCCTCCCCCTCCCCCCTTATGAACACCCTCGTCGTCCTCCTTGGCCCCACCGGTGTGGGAAAAACCGCGCTCAGCTTCGCAATAGCCGAACGATTGGGATCCCCCATCCTATCGGCCGACTCGCGCCAGCTCTATGCCGAGATACCCATTGGCACCGCAGCACCCACCAAGGAGGAGCAGGAGCGTGTGCAACATTATTTCATCGGCACGCACCACCTCACCGACTACTACAGCGCTGCGCAATATGAGATTGATGTACTGAAACTCACCGACGAATTGTTCAAGACCCACTCAACCCTATTACTCACAGGCGGAAGCATGATGTATATCGATGCCGTATGTAAGGGTATTGACGACATACCCACAGTAGACGACATCACTCGCCGCACCTTGCTCGACCGCTACGAACAGGAGGGCCTCGCCCCCCTTGTCGATGAACTGCGCCTGCTCGACCCCGAGTACTACCGCATCGTAGACCTCAAGAATCCCAAGCGCGTCATCCATGCTCTTGAGATATGCTACATGACGGGGCGCACCTACACCTCATTCCGCACGCAGACCACCAAGGAACGTCCCTTCCGCATCGTCAAGATAGGACTCCGACGAGAGCGTGAGGAACTCTACGACCGCATCAACCGCCGTGTTGATCAGATGGTAGCCGATGGCCTCATCGATGAAGCACGCCGCGTGTACCCCCATCGTCACCTCAACTCACTCAACACCGTAGGCTACAAGGAGCTCTTCGCCCATTTCGACGGCAACTGTACCCTCGAGTTTGCCATCGAAAAGATCAAGCAGAATAGCCGCATCTACTCACGCAAACAGATGACCTGGTTCCGCCGCGACGATACCATCCAATGGTTCCACCCCGACGACCACGCTGGCATCCTCCACTATCTCGACACTGTCATTTGATTGCAGCAGCCACCTTCACCTAGCATAGACAGGAGATAAACTCCTACATGCCTGAGGTGTTTCCTAGCATTTTTATAATACGAAAGGAGCCGCCATATGGCAGCTCCCTTAATGAAAATTTTAGTCTTTATATTCCCCTGTTCAGTTCATCGCTTAACCTCTTTCTTTCCACCCACGATATAGATACCCTTGGTGGGATTGTCTATGCGGCGGCCTTGGAGGTCATAGGTGATAGTTGTGTAGTCTATAGACGGCACGATGATGTCGGTGTGCTCGGCAGCTACAAACTCGAAGTTACAGCCAGCATCGTTCTTGCGCGGACCGTTGCCATTGGTATTGTAGCCCCAGTTGATGAGACTTGAATTCTTGTTGGCATGCAACTGGATGGCAGCAGCAGCGTTAAAGAGGACATACATGCCTTCAGTGTCTGAGGGCGCTATGCTCCATGCCTTACCGGGGGGTGTGGTGGCAGCGGTGATGGTGCCTGCAGGCACGATATAGCGACCTGCGTAGTTCACGATGTGGAAGGCGTTATCATCGACCATGACGAACTTCCACAGCTGGTCGTCGCCCTCACTCTGTGTCTCGGTGAAGTGAAGGTCATCAGTGAGGTATCCCCATGCACCATTGGGCAAGGTGGGGTTGTTGCGACCCTGCTCCTTGTAGCGGATGTAGTACCATGCCTCACTCTCCCCGGTGCTGGGGGTAAAAGGGAGCGCCACCTCTTCGCCTTCCTCCTCGGCAGCCAGCAGGCTGTAGAGGTTGTCTATCTCAGCTACGGTAGGTTCAGCACCCAGCGCTTCGAGAGCTGTAGCAACGGCGGTCTTCACCGCATCGGTAGCCTCGGCAGTGAGGGCGGTGAAGTAGCTGCGCAGGTAGGCACGGCGGTCTACAGTGCGCTTGATGGTGTAGGCGCCATCGGTGATGTATTCGAGGGGGTATGCCACGTAGATGTTATCGAAGCCATCGTAGTTGTGCTGTCCCTCACCATTAGGGAAGTTGGTCGATACGGGGTTGGGCACCTTGCCGAAGCCTGTGAGTGTCTCCTCATAGATGAAACCGATGCGGTCGTCGGCCTGCAGGTCCATAGAGCTGTATGCCGATGACTTGGTGGTCACCTCGAAGAAGCCGTTCCAGTCGATGGCAAAGTTGCTCACGCTGTTGATGTCGGTCACGTCGGTCAGTTCCTTGTAGAAGATACCCACGTTGCTACGGCCACCGCCTGTGGGCAGTGACTGCAGGGCGAGGTACATTTCCTTGTTGTCGCTGTTGCGCACGACGGGCACGATAAGGATTTCACCGTTGGTAGAGTTGCCACCGGGTGTTTTGCCTGAGCCCTCGAAGGTACTCTTCACACTGGCGCCCCATGAGCCTTCGGCGTTGAGGGTATTGCTATAGGTGTAGATGTTATAGATACGACCACCTCCTACGCGGCTCGAGAGGATGACGCGGCCGTCGGGCAATTCCTCACACTTGGGTTCGTCGCCACCGGGAGCAGGAAGTGCCGAAGCACCACCCAGCGCGTGCCATGTGCGGCCGAAGTCGTCAGAGTAGATGACGCGGTTACCATTGGGGCGTGCACACATGGCAGCATAGAGGCGATAATATTTATCCTTCTTTACGATGCGGCTCTGAAAGATTTTGCCACCACCCACGAAAGCCGCCTGCATGGGGTTGCCGCTATCGAAGAGACTGTAGATATCCTCAGTGACATTGACGGGCTTACCCCAGGTGTTACCGTTGTCAGTGCTATGAATGGTGGCGATCATGTTTGGGTTTTGACGGTTAGTCTCGCCACGTCCATAGACGGTACATCCCGCTACAGCGATGATGAGTACCTCGCTGCTGGTACGGTCGGCCACGATGGCGGGGTCACCAAAGGCGGTTTCGAAGTAATTCACGGTGGCTGAGGTCTTGCCGTTACCCACGGCTACCTCAATCATGTCGCTCCAGGTGTCGCCATGGTCGTCGCTGATGCGGCACACCACATCGACCTGTCCGTAGCCGGGGTCGGTACCGCACACGAGGCGTGCGGCAGCGGTGATGAGGCGTCCGTTATAGGCGGTGGTGATACCAGGGATACGGTAAGGGGGCACTACGCCGTCGCCCTTACTGGTGTTGTAGAGGTCCTGCTTCACGATGAGGGGTTTCACACCCGAGAGGGTGATAGTCGTACCTTCAATGGTGATGGAGGGTTCACTCTTGAGTTCGTTGTCTAGAATGGCAGCCGAGAGCTGTGCCTTGGTGATAGCGCCATCGGTGATGAAGAAGCCACCATTGAAGGCCTTCTGTGTGGTAGTACCATTATTGTATTCCACATAGCCGTCGGCATGGTCAACGACCACCTCGTAGATGGTCTTACCCTCGGTGCTCACGGGTTCGAAACGCCACAGGTTGTCGTCGGCATCGGCGGGACCCGATGCCCATGTGGTGAGGTGTTCCTTACCACCCACCATGTAGGAGCTGTTGTTGTTTGAGCAGTTGAGTGCTGCATCGAAGTAGTAGTAGCACACGCCCCCATTCTCGAGAGTGCTCCCAATGGTAAGTTCTGTGTATGAGCCCATGAACGAACCATTAGCACCACCTGCCACGATAGGGTTGCCGTCGCCATTCTTGATGCCTACCTTGCCGCCACCGAGTGAGGTGATGTGCCAGATGCCGTTGTTGGTGCTGACCTTGGTGTCGGACTGCAGGGTGAGGCGGGTGCCGTTGCCCGTGTGGGTGGCATCGTTGTAGAGATGCTCCTTACGTGCGGTGGCCTTGCTGATCATGTGGTAGTAGCCTGTAGCGATGGTGGGAGGCTCGGGAACCTCTACCTCCATGCCGTTGAGGAAGTTCTCAAGGTCGTTGACAAGGGCAGCGCAATCCTGACCTGCGACAGAGCCCTGGAAGCGGTTCAGCAGGGTGGTGAGCTTGTAGCTCTTGTCGGCATCGTCGGCATATTCCTCGCGCAGGATCTGTATCTTCTCATACTGGTGTATACCCTCGATGAGGCGCTCGAAGCGGATGCTGGAGCGGTTGCCGGGGTAGTAGCAGTAGGTGTCGCCCGAGCCGAACTTGCGGAAACGGCTGTCGGTCAAGGGGTGCTCGTCCCAGTTCATCCATGCCCAGTGCAGGTAGCCATCGAGATTCATCTTGGCGGCATAGATGGGCAGGTAGGCTGCCTCGGCAGGGAATGAGTTGCTGTAGATGTTGGGCTCGGCATTGGCACAGCTGGTGTAGAAGGTGCTCACCCATCCCTGGGCCTTGCGCTCGGCAAGCTGGGCAGCGGTGAAGCGTCCCTCCTGGCCCAGTTGCACGCAGAGGTCGCGGAACTTGTCGCACAGTGAGCTATGATAGTTGCCCGCCAAGGCCATGTTGAAGCCTAAGTCATTTGCGATAGCATAGGCGCGGAGCATATCAGCCTCGGCACGCTCGTCGAGGGCGATGTTGGTCTTCTCAAACCAGCCCTTATCTACGAGGTGAGCCTTGAAGGCGGTGAGGAACGAGGTCCACAGCTCGCGGTACTCCTCGGTAGAGGTGTTGGTCTGCACATACTTGTAGCTCTCGCTCGCCTCGTCCCAATAGCGGAAGCTCATGTCCCAAGGCACCATAGAGAAGCAATTGATATACTTGTCGATGCCATATTCGGCACACAGCTCCACATACTTGTCGAAGATGGTATAGTCGTATGCCCATGTGCCGTCGGCCTTCTTGGTGGTCTCCACCATGGGGTCGAAGAGGTCGTGGGTCTGCTCGCCCCAAGGCTCGTAGAAGAGGATGGTCGACACTACGCGCTGACCAGCACGGCCCAGCGCCTGGAGGTAGGGGCGCAGGGCTTCGAGGTGCTCGTCGCTCCAGCGCTTCACACCATAGTAGCGGCTCACGGCATAGGGCTGCTGCCAGAAGTCGAGGTGGAACTTCTGCTCCTGTACGGTGGGCAGTGAGTGGCTATCCACCACAACGGTGAGGGCAAGGCTCTTTACCACATCGCCAGCCTCGTTCACTACCTCGAGGGCAGTGGTGTACTCGCCAGCCTCGATGTCGCGGGGCACCTCGATGGTGCACCATACGGGGCGTGTCTCCATAGCGGGCACAGCGTGGGGCTTGTCCTGGTCGATGACATCGGCCACGAGCCATGTAGCCCAGTTCATGGGATGGTTGCCACACGATACATAGTCGTCAGTAATCACATAGTTCACGAAGCGTGCGTCGCCAGCCTCGGTGATGCCCGTAGGCTTACCACCCTTCTGCCACTCGGTCATGCGCACCGAGAGGGCACCCTGATCAATCTTGCTGTAGAGCACAGCCTGCAGGTTGGCACGCTCGCCCTGCCATGCACGCAGGGTGGCAGCATCTTGCTGGGCATGTGTGGGCACTTCGTGCAGCTTGCAGTGTACATCGCGCGAACCCCATGTGGCAATGAGTCCGTCGGGCAAGGCGTTCCACACCGCAGCATCGGGAGTAGTGCCCACGCGGGGCTCGGCATACTCATCGATAGGATATTCGTTCAGCTCATCGCCGCTGGCTACACCCGAAATTTCGAGGGTCACGTCGATGATAGAGCCACCATCGCTGATAAAGTTGCCATAGTTACCTGTGGGGTCAATGCAGTTCCACATCACAGCATAGCGCATGCGGTAGAGCGAGCCCACCTCAAGGCCTTCGGGCACGCGGAACGAACCGGGAGCCAGCACATCACCGCTCACATTGAGACCAGCGCTGTTCCACCCCGAGTTGCCGTTGCCACCCTTGTCATAGAGCGACCAGCACATGAGTTCGTTGCCCTCACCCTTGATGAAGGGACCGTCACCTATGAGGTTCACATCAAACTGCTTGTTGTCATTCCAGTCCACATACACATAGCCGTGCATCCAAGCTCCGTTGATGGCGATCAGGGGAGTGATGGTCTCGCCACTCTTCACCTGGAACACAACGCCATTCTTCGTCAAGTCAAAGTAGGCCTGGCAGCGGGGAGCCGAGGCAATATTGTCAGCCACCTGCTGGTCGCCACGCACATTGCTCACACCCACCATGATGGGATAGTGTGTGGCATGAGTCACCGTCACGTCCTCGCCATGCTTCACATAATAGTCACCCTGCTGAGCACGGGCAACAAAAGCCATTGCCATCACCAAGAGGCAACACAGACTTCTCAAGATTGATTGTAGTTTCACAGTGTAATTATTTATGTTTAATTAATATTGACCCAGTACACAAGAGGACTCTAGAAAACGCGCAAACACATCTATATCAACACATTACCAAACATTCTCAACACTCCAACAGATTATGCGTCTATTAGTATACAAAGATAATAAAAAACTAGCAAAAATACAAATTTCCACCCCACCATCTGCAATATTTTTACTGAAAGTAAAGATGCGGAACGAACCTGCCCACACTCCAGCATCGGCATGAAGACACCTTCCGAGGCACACAAAGAGCAAGGCCTATAACGCGTTATGTGGAAACCAGCAAGGACACTCTCGGGGGCTGTCTGCACCCCCTGAGTGTTTTTCATGGTATGGTTACATTCAGCAGTCAACCTTTTCAGTACGAAGTAAACAAAAACAGATGAAAAGTAAACAATTTCCGTCGGAAGTCTACGTTCTCAGGAAAAGAGTCAACCTCTCCAGTGAAAGTAGTCAACCGACGCAGGAGTGAGAGCAGAATCAAGCTCGCTTGAATTATGCCGAGCGACAAGAAGGAAAAGCAAAGCTTAACTATACTCAGACGAGATAGTCAACCAAAACCGTATGGATAAGCAAGTGTTAAAAAACAAGGTCTAAAAAGAGTCAACCTTTTTCAGGAAAAGACAATTAGGTTAAAAGTTAAAGGTTAAAAGTTTATATACGCTCTGTCTCCCGATGGGCGAAAATAGTGTGTAGTAAAAACTCTTATTTAAGTATTAGATATACTACGTATATCTAATACTTAAATAAGCCCCTATATATAGTACACACTCAGAGCGATACAGCGCAGGGTAACTTTTAACCTTTAACTTAACCTCTGCCTCGCGTGGCGCACGCGCATAATGCGCATATCCCTCGGTACAGCAAGTTACGAATCTCGCAGGTGTGATGCAGATTTTCCGCACCTGCAACAATCGTAACTCGCCGAGCCGAGGGATACGCGCATTATGCCGACGCGGTGTGAAAGTGTTGGTTGCGACGACTGCCGGTTTGTCGGCACGAAGGAGTTGCGACTTGTCGCTCCTTAATGCATATTAATTGAGTACTGAGTACCGCTTGTTGTCTTTTCCTGAAAAAGGTGGTTCTTAATTTAACAATTCGTTTTCTGCGTCCATAGGGAATGTGACCGCAGAAATGACATCATCCCCCAAATTTGCATAATTGAAAAAAATGTTGTATCTTTGAAACCTCTAAGACACTAGTATTCGCTGTGAAAAACATCCAAGCTGGTTTGATGTGTTTTTGCTCGTTTATTCGTATCTTTGGAAAGATAATGAAATCCCTGAAAAACAATAATTAAACACATAATACAAACACCATGAAGAAATTCTTTTCTACCTTGCTCGGTCTGATGATGACCATGAGCACACTCCTTGCACAAGGATTTCCTGAGACAAGTACTGCGGACGACCCGCACTGGTATCTCATCCAGTTCGTAAATGGCGGCAATGCCCTCACGGCAGCCACCCCCGACGCGAACATCACCACGGCAGCGGCCACTGGCAGCGACGAGCAGCAGTGGATGGTGTCGGGCGACGAGGCGGGCTACACCTTCACCAACAAGAAGGGCTACACGCTCCACGTGGCATCGGCTGCCAAGAACCAGATGGTGCAGGCATCGGCCACCCCCAGCGGCGTGAGCAAGTTTACCATCACCGCATCGGGCAGCGGCTATGAGTTGCACCCCGTGGGCAATGCCAACATCTCGATGAACCTCTGGGGAGGCCCCAACGAGAACCGTGGCGTAGGTCTCTGGGACAACAACGACCAGAACAACCCCGTGACCTTTGCTGACGCTTCGGCAGTAGAGAACATGAGCAAGTATGCGCTCATCCCCTATCCTGCCGAGCTCACCGTGATACAGCCAGGTGCGCTCCACGTGGCCGCACTGAGCGCCATCGCCTATGGCAGCGACGCCATGAAGGAGCATGCCGAGGCCTTTGCCGCACAACTGAAGACAGCATCAGGCATCACATTGGAGGTGAAGAAGGCTGAAGCGACAGCAGCATCGGGCGAGATCTGGTTTGGCACCGACAACACCCTGCCCCACGACGGCTACACTCTCGTGGTGAAGGAGAACGGCGTCGAGATCAATACCTCCAGTTATGGTGGCGAACTCTATGCCCTGCAGACCTTGATGCAGTTGCTTCCCCGCGAATTCTTCTCCAACACACTGTGCAGCACCGGATGCAGCGCCAAGTGGGACCTCCCCTTGGTGAGCATCAAGGATAGCCCTAGGTTTGAGCATCGTGGCTTCATGATGGACGTTGCCCGCCACTTCTTCGACAAGGACGAGGTGAAGAAGGTGCTCGACATCATGGCATTCTATAAGCTCAACCGCTTCCACTGGCACCTCACCGACGACCAGGGCTGGCGCATCGAGATCCCCGAATACCCATTGCTCACCGAGGTGGGTTCGATCCGTGCCGGTTCGTTCACCAACAACGGTGATGGCCAGAAATTCTTCGACGACACCGAGTATGGACGTGGATTGTGGTTCTCACAAGACGACTTGCGCGAGATCGTAGCCTATGCAACGGCACGCAACATCGATATCCTCCCCGAGATTGACCTCCCCGGACACATGGTGGCTGCCGTAGCCTCATATCCCGAGTTCAGTTGCGACCCCACCAAGAAGTATGAGGTGCGCATCGACGGCGGTATCTCACACGACGTGCTCAACGTGGGTAAGGACGAGGTCATCGACTTCCTCAAGTGCGTGCTCGGCCATGTGGCAGAGATATTCCCCTTCCCCTACATCCACCTCGGTGGCGACGAGTGCCCCACAGAGCAGTGGGCCAAGAATGAGGATTGCTTGCGCCGCGTGCAGGAAGAGGGTCTTGCCGGTGTGCACGAACTGCAGTCGTGGCTCGTGGAGGAGCTCGGCACATTCCTGAAGACCGAGTATGGCAAGGATATCGTGGTATGGGACGAGGTGCTCGCCAACTGGGACAGCAAGAACACCACCACCCCCGTCATCATGGCATGGAACCAGAGCGGTGCCCTCTCAAAGAAAGCTGCCGACCTCGGCTTCAGCAGCATCCTCTGCCCCTACTCACATGTATATATCGACTTCCCTCAGGTACCTGAGAACCAGATGCTCATCGATGAGCCTTACTACGGTGGCTGGGGAACAAACACCCTCGAGCGTGTCTAC
>JAZONI010000184.1:0-3642 GCA_045654445.1 Bacteroidaceae bacterium
GAGAACCTGAAGCAGCGTGCTCACAAGCTCGCTAAGATCAAGGCTGATGCTGAGGTATTGGCTGCTAAGCTTGCTCCCGTTGCATTGACCATCGCTACTAAGGTGAGCGCTACTGGTACAATCTTCGGTGCTGTTACCAACATCCAGATTGCTGAGGCATTGGCTAAGCTTGGTTTCGAAATCGACCGCAAGACTATCGTTGTTAAGGATACTGTTAAGGAAGTAGGTTCTTACACCGCTACCGTAAAGCTCCACAAGGAGGTATCTGTAGAGATTCCTTTCGAGGTGGTTGCTGAAGAGGCTTAATCGACGATAATGATATGTGTAATGGCTGGACCTTTGGTCCGGCCATTATTTTTTTTTGTATACTTAAATTCTTGGCTGAAGTTAAGGGACCTGACGTTACCTAGAGGTGTGGCCAGCGACCTAATGGTTCCTGCATGATACGTAACGTGTTAGAAGACTTCATGGTATTCTTATATTATTGCCAAAAAAAAGTAGAGACCCATGGACCTCTACTTCTGTATTGAACGCTCTTTATAGATTAGTTCTTTTTGCAAGCCTTCTCGCAAGTCTCAGCCTTAGGACAAGCCTTCTCGCAAGAGTCTGCCTTTTCGCAAGTAGCGCAATCTTTCTTGCAAGAGTCTGCCATCTCGCAAGTAGCGCAGTCTTTCTGGCAAGAATCAGCCATTTCGCAAGTTGCCTTGCAGCAAGAGTCTGTTGCTACGCACTCAACGTTTGCCTTATCGCAAGTAGTCTCCTTTGCCTTGTTGTTGCAGCATGATGAAATGGTGAGAGCTGCTACAGCTACCATTGCAAATAATACTTTCTTCATTTTCTTTTTGTTTAATGGTTTGACAATCTTTTTATTCGGCTGCAAAATTACAAACTTTTTTGATTGTATATTGCATTTGTGTCGGATATTTTCGGAAAAATGTGTAATTTTGTACGATATGATTGATAATTCATTGTTCAAAGATAAGAAAGCGGTGTACTATACGCTGGGTTGTAAGCTAAATTTCTCGGAGACTTCGACCATTGGACGTACACTCACCGAGGCTGGGTTCCGTACGGCACGCCGTGGCGAACAAGCTGATATATGCGTGGTTAACACTTGTTCTGTAACCGAACAGGCCGATAAGAAATGCCGCCAGGCTATACATAAACTGGTGAAGCAGCATCCTCACGCCTTTATGGTGGTGACCGGTTGTTATGCTCAACTAAAACCAGAACAGGTGGCAGCAATACCTGGTGTGGATCTCGTGTTGGGCATGGACAAGAAGGGTGAACTGCTGGAGCATCTGCACTCGCTCGAGAAGCGTGAGCAGGGTGAGATGATCACCATACCGACGAAGGATATTCGTACCTTTGTACCCTCATGTTCGCAAGGTGACCGCACGCGCTTCTTTCTCAAGGTGCAGGATGGGTGCGACTATTTCTGCTCTTATTGCACCATCCCTTATGCTCGTGGACGTAGCCGAAATGGCACCATAGACTCGCTCGTTGCGCAGGCGCAAAAAGCTGCTCTCGAAGGTGCAAAAGAGATCGTTCTTACGGGCGTTAATATAGGCGACTTTGGCAAAACGACGGGGGAGACCTTCATTGATCTTATACGCGCTTTAGACAAGGTCGAGGGAATAGAACGCTATCGCATATCCTCTATTGAACCTAATCTGCTCACCGATGAGGTGATCGAGTTTGTGGCTCAGTCGCGTGCTTTTATGCCTCACTTCCATATTCCCTTGCAGGCAGGTAGCGACGCGGTACTCAAACTCATGCGTCGTCGTTACGATACAGCACTCTTCGCTTCGAAGATTGCGAAGATACGTTCACTCATGCCCGATGCATTCATTGGTGTGGATGTCATTGTGGGTACACGTGGTGAGGTGGAAGAGTATTTCGAGGAGGCTTACCGCTTCATTGAGTCGCTCGACATCACGGCACTGCACGTGTTCAGTTACTCGGAACGTCCTGGCACACAGGCTTTGAAGATTGAGTATAAGGTGACACCGCAGGAGAAGCACCGCCGTAGTGAGCGTCTCTTGGCACTCTCTGATGCCAAGCAGCAGGCTTTCTATACTCGCCACATGGGCGCTGAGGCAGTAGTGCTGCTCGAACGCCCCAAGGCAGGACAGCCCTTCCATGGTTTCACCGATAACTATATACGTGTAGAGGTGAGTGACCCCGCGGCCCGTGATAATGCGCTGGTGCGTGTGCGCTTGGGTGAGTTTAATGAGGAGGGTACAGCACTCAAGGCCGAAATCTTGAGTTCTGAATTCTAAGGTCTTTTATGGTTCGTGAATTTAACGTTTAATCATCAACATTAATACCGAAACGTCGTGAAAATAGCAGTAGTCATACTTAACTGGAACGGTGAACAGATGCTTCGCGATTTCCTTCCCTCTGTAGTAGAGCACTCGACGCTGCCTTCATCCATGGGTGAGGCGGTGGTCTATGTTGCCGACAATGGCTCTACTGATGGGTCGCTGAAACTCTTGGCGGAGGAGTTCCCCATGGTACGTACTATTGTTTTTGAAGAGAACTATGGCTTTGCCGATGGATACAACAAGGCTTTCGAACAGATAGATGCCGAGTATGCCGTGTTGCTTAACTCAGATGTGGAGGTGACACCGCACTGGTTGTTGCCACTGGTGCAATATATGGATGCGCATCCGCAGGTGGCTGCTTGCCAACCCAAGTTGATGGCTTATCATGCGAAGGATGAGTTTGAATATGCGGGTGCTATGGGCGGATTTCTTGACCGCTATGGATACCCCTTCTGCCGTGGACGTATATTTGATGCCGTAGAGAAGGATCACCATCAGTACGATACCGATGTGCCCCTCTTGTGGGCTACGGGAGCTTGTCTCGTGACACGCCTCGCTATATATAAAGAGGTAGGAGGGCTCGATGGACGTTTCTTTGCTCACATGGAGGAGATAGACCTCTGCTGGCGCTTGCGTTGCCGTGGCTACGAGGTGCGTAGTGTGGCTGATAGCGTGGTATATCATGTGGGAGGTGCTACGCTCAATGCCGGACATCCGCGCAAAACCTTCCTTAATTTCCGAAACAATCTGCTGATGCTCTACAAGAATCTGCCTGATAATGACTTGCGTAGTGTGTTTTTCGTACGCGGCGTACTTGATTATGTGGCGGCAGCCATGTTTCTCCTCAAAGGAGAGTGGGGGAGTGTGAAAGCGGTATTTCGTGCCCGCCGTGAATATCGCCGATTGAAGGGTGAGTTCCGTGCCTCACGTGAAGAGAACTTACAGAAAGCAGTGTCTATGGATATTGCTGAGCGTAGCCGATACTCTATCCTATGGAGATATCATGTGAAGGGAAGAAAATGCTACGATAAGTTGTGATGTTCGTCGAAAGTTTTTTCTGAACAACATCGCTTAAGCCTTGTTGAATGTCTATAAATGATAGGCTCGGTGTGGAAATACTGCAATAAATTTTGTATTTCGCTAGCCTTACACTATCTTTGCACCACATATCATTGGGGTTGACTGGATTTGACAGCGGGCCGAGATGGTGTGTAAGCATGCAGTGCGTTGCTTGGTTAGCACTTAAATATCAATCATGCAAAGAATTAATTGGCGAAAACAATTACGCTCTCGCTGCTTAATCGAAGTATAGTAG
>JAZONI010000185.1:0-13392 GCA_045654445.1 Bacteroidaceae bacterium
CCAGCGGGGATAGTCGCCACGCTCGATGCTCTCGTAGAGGTCGCGCTGGTGCGACTCGCGGTCCTTGGCAATGATGGCTTCGGCCTCCTCGTCGGTGAGGTTCTTGATGCCTTGCAGGGTGCGCAGATGAAACTTCACCCAGGTGCGCTTATTATCCTTATTATAGAAGCTATAGGTGTGACTGCCGAAGCCATGCATGTGGCGGTATGAGAGGGGGATGCCGCGCGGACTCATGGTGATGGTGACCTGGTGCAAAGCCTCGGGAAGGAGGGTCCAGAAGTCCCAGTTGTTCGATGCGCTGCGCATGCCCGTGCGTGGGTCGCGCTTGATGGCGTGGTTGAGGTCGGGGAACTTCAGCGGGTCGCGCAAGAAGAATACGGGGGTGTTGTTGCCCACGAGGTCCCAGTTGCCCTCTTCGGTGTAGAACTTCATGGCAAAGCCACGGATATCGCGTTCGGCATCGGCAGCACCGCGCTCACCAGCCACTGTAGAGAAACGCACGAAACACTCCGTCTGCTTGCCTACCTCGCTGAAGATGGCTGCACGGGTATACTGCGTGATGTCGTGCGTCACGGTAAAGGTTCCGTAGGCTCCCGCTCCCTTGGCGTGCATGCGGCGTTCGGGGATGACCTCGCGGTCGAAGTGGGCGAGTTTCTCTATCAGCCAGGGGTCTTGTAGGAGGATGGGGCCACGCTGACCTGCAGTCTGCGAGTTTTGGTTGTTGGCCACCGGACGTCCGTTGGCCGTGGTCAATCGATTCTTTTCCATTGTTAGATTGTTTGGAATGAGTAAATTTGTTTACTCCTCATTAACAATCCTTATGGACGAATGTTTGTATACAAAACAAAAGAGAAGAGTAAGTCTAAAGAACTCCCAAAAACAAAGAAGCAACGATTCCGAAGAATCGTTGCTGAAACATTACAATCACGCCTTTTTCATTAGCCAATCATCGATGAGCATACGTGCCATACTCATCTTGTCGGGTATGGCAGGTAGGTTGTCGCGGCTGAAGAAGGCCGCCTCGCTGAGTTCGCCATCCACCAAGGCTATTTCGCCCGATACATAGTCGGCATGGAAACCAATCATCAGCCCCATGGGATAGGGCCAGGGCTGACTGCCAAAGTAACGGATGTTGGTGATGGCAAGTCCTGTCTCTTCTCGTACCTCGCGGCACACACACTCTTCGAGCGATTCGCCTGTCTCCACGAAACCCGCCACAAGACCATGGTAGTTGCGCTTGAAATTCTTCGCCTTGACCAGTAGCGCCTCGTCACCCCGATGTACAAGCACGATAATGGCTGTGTTCAGTTGGGGCCATATCTCCCTTTCACATTGTTGGCAACACTTGCTGATGGGTGTGTTCCACTGCATAGTTCCTCCACAGCAACTACAGTATTGGTGGTGCGTGTCAAAATAGAGTAGTTCGCTTGCCTTACCTGCCTGCTGGTAGGTGGCATGGGGCAACAGATGGAAACTGGCTCGCAAATCGACCCACTCGAAACCTTCGGGAAGGGATTCGTCGGCGCTGCTTCCCGTAAAGCAGGATATCTCGGCATCGGACTCGAAGAGATGGAGTCGGCTGACATGCACGGGGAGTGCAGACTCGTCACCTGTATATATAGTATAATGCTCACCTGCATGGCGTAGCAGCAACTTTCCCTCGTGGAAGATGTAGTACAGCGATTTTCTCATAAGCACCATTTACTCTGTTCGCGATGTAAAGGTACAGATATTTCAGAGAAAACAGCAACTTTTCACCAAAGAATATGCGTGTATGCCTAAAGACCTTCGCGCTGCAGGGCCATGAAGAGCTCGCGCTGCTGGGGTGTCAGGTCGCGCGGAAGAGCCACATCGAACGCTACGATGAGGTCGCCACACTGCCCCTCTTTCTTGTACAGAGGGAAGCCCTTGCCTTTGAGACGGCGCCTACTGCCCGGTTGCATGCCAGCCTCTATCTTGATGCGCACACTGCCCGTGAGCGTCTCCACTTGGGCATCTCCACCCAGTACGGCAGTAGTAAGCGGAATGGAAATGTTGACATACAGGTCGTTGCCTTGGCGCACAAAATAGGGGTCCGATGCTATGCGGAAGGTGATGTATAGGTCTCCCCGAGCACCTCCCTGTGGTGCCTCGCCGCCATAGCCGCGTAACTTGAGGCGCTGCCCATCGGTCACACCGGCTGGAATCGTTACACGCACCGAGTTACCGCCCACCTGCAGCACTTGCTTATGTGTAGTGGCTGCATCGCGCAACGACAGATGCAACTCTGCCTCATAGTCTTGTCCGCGCATCGGTTGTTGCCGCTGACGACTACGAGCACCACCGAAGAGTTGCTCGAAGAAGTCGCTGAACCCATCCGTATTACCTTCGCTGCGAGTGAAATCGCCGAAGCCTCCGAAGTCGAACCCACCGAACCCTTGTGCCGAGAACCCACCGAACGGATTGCCTTGACTACTCTTGCCGTAGCGCTGCTCATATTGGCGGCGCTGCTCCTCATACTCCTCGGCATGTGCCCAGTGCTCACCATACTCGTCATACTTCTTGCGCTTGGCCTCATCGCCCAGCACTGCATTGGCCTCGTTGATTTCTTGAAAGCGCTCCTGGGCTTTGGGATCGTCCTTGTTCACATCGGGGTGGTACTGCTTGGCCAACTTGCGGTAGGCCTTTCTAATGTCGTCCTGTGTGGAATTGCGGTCAACGCCCAACACCTTGTAATAGTCTATGAATGCCATATTGAACACGCATTTTTTGTCTATATGAAAACTGATAACAGGCTAAAAAGTTGCTGTATGGCGAATAATTTATTTACTTTGCATGCAAATCTTTTGAAACCATAGAATGCGACATTACAGACTTTATTTACTGACAGCCATCATTGCTTTCTTCATAGCTGCATGTCAGGAACAACAGACTGAAGTAAACATCAAGATTGTTTGCACAAGTGACGTGCATGGCAACTTCTTCCCATACGACTTCATGAACGACACGCTTGCCGATGGTAGCTTGTCCCGCGTGAGCACCTACCTCAACCAACAGCGCTCACCCGAAGCCTATGGTGAGAATGTGATATATATAGACAATGGTGATATCCTGCAGGGACAGCCTACTACCTATTTTTATAATACGGTAAACATTGAGGACATGCACCTTGCAGCCGAGGTGCTCAACTATCTGAAGTGCGATGCCGCCACGCTGGGCAATCATGACTTTGAAACAGGCGGCCCCACCTATCAGCGATATATTGACGATTTGGAGTGCCCCATACTTGGAGGAAACATCGTGTATGAAGGCTCTGACCATACGTTCGTTTCGCCATACACCATCGTAGAGCGCAGTGGAGTGAAAGTGGCCATTTTGGGCCTTACGACACCAGCCATCCCCCATTGGCTTCCCAATACCTTGTGGAGAGGACTGGAGTTCGAAGATATGGAGACTGCGGCCAGTCGATGGATGCAGTATGTGCGCAAGCATGAGACCCCCGACATTGTCATCGGACTCTTCCACTCAGGTTACGAAGGAGGTATCACTACGGAAGATTATGTCGAGAATGCTACGCGTGCGGTGGCCGAGAATGTGCCTGGATTTGATGCGATATTCTACGGACACGAGCATGGGGCGAGAGTGGACAGCGTTACCAATAAAGAGGGTAAGAAGGTGCTGCTCATCAATCCTGGGAACAAAGCCCTTCAGGTAGGTACATTGGATATCACATATCGAAAGGGAGCGGGAAATGAAGGAGAGGTCATCATGCGCCCCGCACTCGAAAACATGGAATTCTGCGAGCCCGACGAAGCCTACCTGAACACCTTTGCCACACACATGGAAGAGGTGGAGAAGTATGTCTCCCAAAAGATTGGCACGTTTACTCATGCCGTCAGTTCGCGCGACGCCTACTTCGGTCCATCTGACTTCGTGGACTTCATTCACCAGATGCAACTATCTGTCAGTGGTGCTCAAATCTCCTTTGCCGCTCCATTGACATTCGACACCACTTTGCCTAAAGGTGACATCTTCGTGCGCGACATGTTCAATCTATATAAATACGAGAATGTGCTCTATGTGATGACGCTCAAGGGCAAAGAGGTGAAGGACTATCTTGAGATGTCGTACGGTTTGTGGACGAACCAGATGAAGCATGCTGGCGACCACCTTCTCCTCTTCAGCCAAGAGACATCACCCGAAGGATGCTTGTACTTGCAGCACTCCTTTGCCCATTTCGACTCGGCAGCAGGTATCATCTACGAGGTTGATGTCACTAAGCCGGTAGGGCAGCGTGTGACGATACTGCGTATGGCTGATGGGAAGCCCTTCAGCGAGGAGACAGCCTACTCGGTAGCGCTCAACTCGTTTCGCGGCACTGGCGGTGGCGAACTTCTCACCAAGGGAGCCGGCATACCGCACGATGAACTCTCGCGTCGCATCAGATATACGACAGAGGTAGACTTGCGATATTACATGCTCAACTATATCGAAAGGGAGGGAACGGTAAATCCACAGGCACTGCATCATTGGAAGTTTGTGCCCGAACGTTGGTGCACACAAGCAGCGGCAAGAGACCGACGCCTGCTATTCGGGAAATAGGTTCCTTCAGTAGTGTAATAAAAAGAAATCACAAGTGCCGTGAAAGTTTTTCACACTTGTGATTTCTTTGTTGTTATACGGTGAGTTCACCTGCCAGTGAGCGTCGCATCTCGCGGCGTATGGCCTGGGCATCACATCCCTTGCCGAGCAGATACATCAGTTTGGTGAGTGCAGCCTCTACGGTAGAGTCACCACCGCTGATGACACCAATCTCGAGCAGTTGTCGCCCTGTCTCGTAGAGTCCCATCTTCACGCTCCCCGTGCTGCACTGGGTAATGTTGATGATGGTCTTCCCCGAACGTATAGCCTCGGTGAGTGTATCCACCAGCCATTGCTTCTGCGGGGCATTACCGCTACCGAACGTACGGAAGATGATACCTTTCAGTGCCTTGTCGTTCATGATGCGTCGCATCACATGGGGCTGCATGCCGGGGAACAGTGAGAAGATGGCAATATTGGGATCCATATCAAATTGCGGTGTAAGCACGGCTTTGGGATCGTAGGGACGTATGTTGTGTCGGTAATAGTGTAGTTCGATACCCGAATGAGCCAATAAAGGGTAGTTGTTTGACTCGAAGGCATCGAAATTCTCGGCACTCACCTTGGTAGTGCGATTGCCACGCATCAATTTCTCATGGAAGAAGATACATACCTCGGGTACTACAGGTGTTCCGTCAAAATTCTTTGCTGCGGCAATCTCAATGGCAGTCAGCAAGTTTTCCTTGCCATCGGTGCGCAAAGCTCCGATAGGCAATTGGCTACCAGTGAGGATGACAGGCTTCATCAATCCCTCAAGCATGAAACTCAGCGCTGAAGCGGTAAAAGCCATCGTGTCAGTACCATGCAATACGACAAAGCCATCATATTCATCATAGTTAGCATAGATAATCTTAGCCAGTTCGCTCCACGATGAAGGCTCCATATCCGAAGAGTCTATAGGAGGGTTGAAGGCATAAGAATAGATGTTTAGGTTGAAACCCTTGATTTCGGGTACATATTCAAGCAGTTGGTCAAAGTTAAAGTTCTCCAAAGCACCGGTATCGGGATTTTTCATCATACCAATGGTACCGCCGGTGTAGATTAACAAGATAGAGGCTTTAGCCGATTTATTCATGATATCTCCATTTATACTCTGCGAAGATAGGGAAAAGATAACTAATACCCTACAAAAAAATACAACAAATTGAATCCTTTGTCCAAACTTTATCCCTATTTGTTTGGTAGAGAAGTGTAAATGCCTTAATTTCGTAAAATCAATGTGATAAATAAAAACATAAATACGACAAATGATGAAATACTATAGCACCAACAAGCAAGCCCCCACAGCATCGCTCGAAGAAGCTGTTGTGCGTGGATTGGCTACCGACAAAGGCCTATACATGCCCGAACGCATCAAGGCATTGCCCCAATCATTCTTCGATAATATCGCCGACATGAGTTTTCAGGAGATTGCCTATCAAGTGGCCGATGCCTTCTTTGGCGAAGACATACCTGCCGACGACTTGAAACACATCGTTTACGACACGCTGCCATTCGATGCACCTGTAGTACATGTCAACGACAATATATACTCGCTCGAACTCTATCATGGCCCCACACTCGCCTTCAAGGATGTGGGGGCGCGTTTCATGGCCCGACTGCTCGGATATTTCACCAAGAATGAGAAAGATAAAGTCAATGTGCTTGTTGCAACGTCAGGCGACACCGGATCGGCCGTAGCCAATGGTTTCCTTGGTGTTGAGGGCATCCATGTCTATGTGCTCTATCCCAAAGGCAAGGTGAGCGCCATACAAGAGGTGCAGTTTACAACATTGGGGCAGAATATCACTGCGCTCGAGGTTGACGGCGTGTTTGATGACTGCCAACGCTTGGTCAAGAGTGCCTTTATGGACGAGGCGCTCAATGCCCACATGCGCCTTACCTCGGCCAACTCCATCAACGTAGCCCGCTTCCTCCCGCAGGCATTCTACTATTTCTATGCTTATGCCCAGATGAAGCGCCAAGGCAAAGCCGACGAACTTGTCATCTGTGTGCCCAGCGGCAATTTCGGCAACATCACTGCCGGCCTCTTTGCCCAACGCATGGGACTCCCCATCAAGCGTTTCATCGCTGCCAACAACCGCAACGACATTTTCTTCCAATACCTGCAGACGGGTGAGTATAGACCACGCCCCTCGGTACAGACCATTGCCAATGCTATGGATGTGGGTGACCCAAGCAACTTTGCCCGTATCCTCGACCTATATGGCCATTCACATGCTGAGATTAGCTGCCGCATCAGCGGTGCAACCTATACCGACGTACAGATTGCCGATACGCTGAAGTCTACATACGAAACCACGGGTTATCTGCTCGACCCCCACGGTGCTTGCGGCTATCGTGCCCTCGCCGAAGGGTTGCTGCCTGGCGAACAGGGCGTATTCCTTGAGACTGCTCATCCCGCCAAGTTCCGCGACACCGTGGAACCTATCATCGGCACCGAGGTGGCTATCCCCGAGCGACTGCAAGCCTTTATGAAAGGTACCAAGCAGACAATACCGATGTCTGCCCAGTTTGACGATTTCAAGACCTACTTGTTAGAACAATAAACAAATAAGCATTAAACAAATAAAAATAAAAGTGGACTGTCCGTCGGACAATCCACTTTTATTATAGTCTAAAATCTAGTTTATTCTACGCCAACCATTGACACTTCAATCTTGTTGCCCTGCTTGAGCAAGCTCTTGGCAAACTTCTTCAAGTCATCGGTAGTGATGCTGTTGAGGGTCTTCTCGTAGTCTGTGTAACCATCGTATCCGAGAGCAATCTCATTATGCAGCTGGTTAGCCCAGTATGAGTTCTCCTTCTGGTTCTCGGCGTACTTCTTTAGCATATACTCGCGTACCTTGTCGAGATCCTTCTGACGGGGGCCTTCCTCAGCATATTTGTTCAAGAGGTCTACAGCCATACCTGTGAGTTTCTCACGCAACTCGGGAGCAGTTTGGAACACAACCAACAGGCGGAACGACTCCTTGGGGATACGTGTAATGCTTCCGCTGGTACCTACGCCATAGGTGCCACCCTCCTTCTCGCGGATTTCCTCAGTGTAGATGATGTCGAGGATCTGGTCGGTAAGGCTCATCATGAGCTGGTTCTTGAGGTTGTGCTTCACCTTACCGCTGTATACGAGGTATACGGTAGCTGAGGGTGTAGCCATCTGCTTCTCAAATACGTTCTTGATCTGTCCCTTCTGGATGTCTACCTTAGCATCTACATACTTCTCCTTCTTACCACCTGTGGGCAGGCCACCGATATACTTCTCGATGAGGGGGATAGCCACTGCCTCGTCGATAGCACCGGTGAAGATGAATGAGAAGTCGGCAGCATTGGCAAAACGTTCCTTGTAGATCTCGAGGATGCGAGCATCGTCAATCTTCTCTACGTCGGCTGCTTTCATGTTAATAGCACGAGGATGATTATTGTAAAGTACCTTGGTGATGGTGTCACCCAAGGCAGACTGTGGATCAAGCTCTTGGTTTTCAAGCATAGCCTTCATCTTACTCTTGTATGAAGCAAAGGCCTCATCGTCGAGACGAGGAGCAGTAAACTGCAGGTAGGTAAGCTGCATCAAGGTCTCAAAATCCTTCGGAGTACTGTTACCATTCATACCCTCCATATTCAGATTAATGTAGGGAGCCACACCGGCCTTCTTGCCAGCGAGTACCTTCTGCAAGTCAGTAGTGTTGAAGTTTCCGATACCATTATTATCAATCACGTCAACCACCTGGCTAAGGTTGATAGCCTCGCTTGCATCGTAGAGGGCTGTACCACCCTTACTTACTACGCTCATCAAAATCTGGTCAGCCTTGAAGTCGGTGTTCTTGAGGTATACGGTAGCGCCGTTTGAGAGAATCAACTGCTTGTATCCATGCTTAGCAGCCTTCACCTTCACCACCTTGCCACCTGCGGGTTCCTCAGCGATGAGAGGTTCGTCAGACACCTTGTCCTCGTAAGCAGTGATATCCTCAGCAGCTACAGCAGCGAGCAACTGAGCAAGTTCATCCTTGGTAGGATGCACAAGGCCCTCCTTCTCGGGAAGCATGGCCATCAGCACGAGGTTTGAGTCGCTCATAACACTCTGGATGTATCCGTTCACGAGATCTACAGGAAGCATAGGAGCATACTGGCTCATGATAGCATATTCGTTCTCAATGCCAGGGATAGGCTCATTGTCGATAAAGTGACGCACATATTCCTTACAATAGCGCTGGCTTCTTACCTTAGCACGCTCATTGTAGGCACTCTCCAAATTGGTGAGGTATTCAGCACGTGCGCGTACATATTCTGATTCGGTGAAACCATGACGCTGCGCACGCAACATCTCACGATAGAGCACCGCCACAGACTCCTTCATCTGACCCTCCTTTGGCACGATAGCACCATTGACGGCAGCCTTGGTCTTGGCCAGAAAGAATTCACCATCGCTCACGAAGCCCTCAACGAAGGGTGCATCGGGTTGCATAGCCAACTCATTCATACGACCATGCATCATCTGTGCAAACATAGCCTTAGCATAGTCGAGGATGAGGTACTGCATGTCGCCCTTAGCCTCATTGGGGATAGCCTCGTGCTTTGCATAGAGATATACGATACCATACTGCTGCTCCTTGTCTTGAGCCAATGCAATGATGGGCTCCTTATTGTCAGCAATGGGATAGTATATACGTTCTGCAGGATTCTCAGGCATGGTGAGATCAGCAAAGATACTCTTGATCTTACCCTCTACCTCATCCACATTAACATCACCTACCACCACGATAGCCTGTTGGTCGGGACGATACCACTTCTCGTAGTAGTCGCGCAAAGCCTTGTAAGGGAAGTTGTCAATCACCTCCATGGTACCGATAGGGAAACGGTCGCCATAGCGGTTGCCAGGATACATCTCCAATGACACAGCCTCCATCATACGCTGCTGTGCTGTGTTGCGCTGGCGCCACTCCTCGTGGATTACGCCACGCTCCTTGTCGATGTCCTCATCTTCGAGGAGCAGACCACCTGCCCAGTCGTGCAAGATCCACAAGCAAGAGTCGATAGCACCAGCCACGCTCATAGGCACATTGTCGATATTGTACACAGTTTCGTCAATAGAGGTGTAAGCATTGAGGTCAGTACCGAACTTTACGCCGATACTCTCAAGATACTTAACAACGCCGTTGCCGGGGAACTTCTCTGTACCATTGAAGCACATATGCTCCAAGAAGTGCGCCAAACCACGTTGATTATCCTCTTCGATAGATGAGCCTACCTTCTGTGCAATGTAGAAGTTGGCCTGTCCTTCAGGATAGTTGTTATGACGGATGTAATAGGTCAATCCGTTCTCCAGTTTACCCACACGAACATTAGGGTCCATAGGGATGGGCGGCATCTGCTGAGCGAAAGCCGCCGAGGCACAAACCACGAGTACGAGGAGTGCCATAAAAAGCTTCTTAAGTTTCATTGTCGTACTATTTACTAATGTTTATACTGTTTTGCTTATTTAGACGCAAGTCGTTTGTCCCAAACTACATACACTCACGTTTATTTGCGCAAATTTAACATTTTTATTCGAAACTGCCGAGACTTTAACATTATTTGTGATAACAAAGTTCTTCATGCAACAGACTTCCCATAAAACACAGACCTATTTTCTAGGAATTCTTGCATCTTCTTCATATTTATTCTATTTTTGCAGTAGGAACATGCTGACTAAGGATGTACAGAGATACGAAATGTTAGAATTAAACCTTCCACACTTCGAAAAAAAAATAATTACGAAGGATGAAAAGCCATTCATCCTTGATGTCATACGCCGTCAACATGTAGCATTAACTCCTGAAGAATGGGTGCGCCAACATTTCGTACATTACCTCATCAACCACAAAGGATATCCACTGTCACTCATGGCCAACGAAGTACAACTCAAGCTCAATGGCATGAGCCGCAGATGCGACACCGTAATCTATGACCGCACACTCAAGCCACGCGTTATCATTGAATACAAAGCTCCAACGGTAAACATCACCCAACGGACATTCGAACAGATATGCCGCTACAACATGGTACTGCAGGTCGATTACCTCATCGTTAGCAATGGAATAACCCACTACTGCTGCAAAGTAGACCACCCTACCCGCTCATACAAGTTCATCGGCAAGGTACCCGAGTACCAAGAGGTGATAGCATAAAACAGGATACTTCATCCCAAAAGACAGATACGACAAAAGGCATGGTCACGACCATGCCTTTTATCTTGATGTTAAATGATGCTAGCTGCTCCATTACTCCGTCAGCTTACGATAGCGGATACGTTTGGGCTCTTCGCGTCCGAGGCGCATCTGCTTGTTAGCCTCATACTCGCTGTATGAACCCTCGAAGAAGAATACCTGGCTATCGCCCTCGAATGCGAGGATGTGTGTACAGATACGGTCGAGGAACCAGCGGTCGTGGCTGATGACTACGGCACATCCGGCAAAGTTCTCGAGACCCTCCTCGAGTGCACGCAAGGTGTTCACATCGATATCGTTGGTGGGCTCGTCGAGGAGCAGCACGTTACCCTCCTGCTTCAATGCAAGGGCAAGCTGGAGGCGGTTGCGCACACCACCCGAGAGCAGCGAGCACATCTTCTCCTGGTCGCTACCGGCAAAGTTGAATCGGCTCAGGTAGGCACGGGCACTCACGTCGCGGCCACCCATGCGGAAGAGCTCGTTGCCCTGGCTCACCACCTGGTATACAGTCTTCTCGGGGTCGATATCCTGATGCTGCTGGTCTACGTAGGCGAGCTTCACGGTCTCACCCACCTCAAAGGTACCCTTGTCGGGAGTGTCAAGTCCCATGATCAGGCGGAACAGTGTAGTCTTACCCGCACCGTTAGGACCGATGACACCCACGATGCCGTTGGGCGGAAGCATGAAGTTGAGGTTCTCATAGAGCAGCTTGTCGCCAAATGCCTTAGCCACGCCCTGAGCCTCGATAACCTTGTTACCCAGACGGGGACCGTTGGGGATAAAGATCTCGAGCTTCTCCTCGCGCTCCTTCTGGTCCTCGTTCAAGAGTTTGTCGTACGAGTTCAGACGAGCCTTACCCTTGGCTTGACGAGCCTTCGGTGCCATGCGCACCCACTCGAGCTCGCGCTCCAAGGTCTTGCGACGCTTCGAAGCCTGCTTCTCCTCCTGCTCGAGGCGCTTTGACTTCTGGTCGAGCCAGCTGCTATAGTTACCCTTCCAGGGGATACCCTCGCCACGGTCGAGCTCAAGGATCCAGCCAGCCACATTGTCGAGGAAGTAACGGTCGTGAGTAACGGCGATTACGGTACCCTCGTACTGTTGCAAGTGCTGCTCCAGCCAGTCGATGCTCTCTGCATCAAGGTGGTTGGTAGGCTCGTCGAGAAGGAGGATATCGGGCTTCTGCAACAACAGACGGCACAAGGCCACACGGCGGCGCTCACCACCCGAGAGGTGTGTCACGGGCTGGTCCTCAGGCGGACAACGCAGTGCGTCCATCGCGCGCTCGAGCTTCGAGTCGAGGTTCCATGCGTCGGTAGCATCAATGATATCCTGCAGCTCTGCCTGACGGCTGAAGAGCTTGTCCATCTTGTCAGCATCTTCGTAGTACTCGGGGAGTCCGAACTTCTCGTTGATAGCCTCATACTCGGCCAGTGCATCCACGATAGGCTGCACACCCTCCATCACCACCTCTTTCACGGTCTTCGATGGGTCGAGCTGAGGATCCTGGGGCAGATAGCCCACGCTATATCCGGGCGAGAACACCACCTCACCTTGGTAGTCCTTCTCCAGTCCGGCAATGATCTTCATCAAGGTTGACTTACCCGAGCCGTTGAGACCGATGATACCGATCTTCGCTCCGTAGAAGAACGAGAGGTAGATGTCTTTAAGGATCTGCTTGTTTTGCTGGTAGGCCTTCGATACGCCCACCATCGAGAAAATGATTTTCTTGTCGTCTACTGTTGCCATTATAATATTAGTCATTTTAGTCAACGGTCTACAGTCAACAGTCGCCATCCTGACGTAAATCGTTAACCATTAACCGTTAGCGTTAATCATTTATTCTTTCAAGTTGCAAAGATACGAATAAGCGAGCGAAATACCAAGGCCCAACAAGCGAATATTAAGAAGTGCTTGCATGGTCCAAACTAACAACAAGAACACATAAATATCTAATACAAAAAGAAAAGGGGCAACGATGGTTGCCCCCTTTTCTTTTCACGAAACCGAAAGAGATTACTCCTCAGGCTTCATGTTGGTGTATACGTTCTGTACGTCCTCGTCCTCCTCGAGACGCTCTACGATCTTGTCGATGGTAGCACGCTGCTCCTCGGTAACATCCTTGAGGTCGTTGGGGATGCGGGTAAACTCGGCACTGCGTACCTCGAAACCGCACTCCTCAAGGTGCTTCTGGATCTGTGAGAATGACTTGGGATCGCCGTAGATGGTGATCTCAGAGCCGCCCTCTTCCTTCTCTTCCTCATCGTACTCGTCTTCTACACCGAAGTCGATGAGCTCGAGGATGAGCTCGTCCATATCTACATCGTCCTTCTTAGCAAAGGTGAAGGTTGACTTGTGGGTGAAGATGAAGTCGAGCGAGCCTGAAGTGCCGAGGGTACCGCCAAACTTGGTAAACACGCTGCGTACGTTGGCTACAGTACGGGTGGTGTTGTCGGTCAAGGTCTCTACATAGATGGCTACACCGTGAGGGCCGTAGCCTTCGTAGTTCATCTCCTTATAGTCCTTCTGATCCTTACCGCAGGCGTTCTTGATGGCACGCTCGATGTTGTCC